>JAGQYZ010000364.1 GCA_020435865.1 Aequorivita sp.
CAGAAGCAGGGGAGTTCTATTCAATATAAACAATTCACAATGCTTTAAGTGTTATAGTTTGTAGCATTATATTCTTCAATCTTATTTTTTAAAATCATTCTGGCACGTGCTAGGTTAGATTTAGAGGTTCCATCGCTGATTCCTAATATTTCAGCTATCTCTTTGTGTTGATACCCATCCATCACGTACATACTGAAAACCAACCGGTATCTATCAGGCAGTTCCTGAACAATTTTCAGCAAGAAATCCAATGGAATTTCTTCGCTTTCAATTTCCACTTCGGCCTCATCTTCAATTTGGCCTTCATCAACAATTTCAAAGGTGCGCTGTTTTCGATATTTTTGAAGGACGGTGTTCACGGTCACCCGTTTCATCCAACCTTCAAAAGAACCCTTGCCAGTATACTGCTCAATTTTTTTAAAAATGGTTATAAAAGCATCCTGCAGATTATCTTCAGCTTCTGTGTAATTTGGCGAATACCGAAGACAAATGGCAAAAAGGATTCTATTGTACTGTTTGTACAATTCGCCCTGGGCCGTTGCATCCTGCTTTTTGCATTGTATTATGAGCTCGTCTAACGTCAAATGCGGTACCGTGAATTATTGTTCTGTTGTAAATACCTCTTTATTTGAGAGGGCAACCGTAATAATCAAGGTTCCTACAAATTGTAGATACCAGTGTATCAAAAGGGTTGCGTGGTTCGCTGAAAAATTATTTACTTATTGCAGATATAGCATCTTTAATTTTCTTTTCCAGTTCTTCCATCAATTCGGGATTGTCCAAAAGAAGTGTTTTTACGGCATCACGACCTTGCCCAAGTTTGGTATCGTCATAGCTGAACCATGAACCCGCTTTTTTGATGATTTCAAAATCAACACCAAGATCAATTATTTCACCTACTTTGGAGATTCCTTCCCCGTACATAATGTCAAATTCCACTTGCTTGAAAGGTGGTGCCACTTTGTTTTTTACCACTTTCACGCGGGTTTTGTTACCAGTAGCATTACTCTCAGTGTCCTTAATTTGTGTGGAACGACGAATATCCAAACGCACGGAAGCGTAGAATTTCAAAGCATTTCCACCCGTTGTGGTTTCTGGGTTTCCGAACATTACACCAATTTTTTCACGTAATTGGTTAATGAAGATTACGGTACATTTTGTTTTACTTATAGATCCTGTAAGCTTTCGAAGTGCTTGGCTCATCAATCGGGCGTGAAGGCCCATTTTGCTATCGCCCATTTCACCTTCTATTTCACTTTTTGGGGTCAAGGCAGCTACGGAGTCAATAACTACAATATCTATTGCACCGCTTCGAATTAGGTTATCAGCAATTTCCAAAGCTTGTTCCCCATTATCGGGTTGTGAAATGATAAGATTTTCAATATCAACGCCAAGTTTTTCAGCATAACCTCTGTCAAAGGCGTGTTCTGCATCAATAAAGGCTGCTATTCCTCCTTTTTTCTGTGCTTCTGCCATCGCGTGAAGCGTTAAGGTTGTTTTACCCGAAGATTCCGGTCCATAGATTTCTATTACTCTACCCCTTGGGTAACCGCCTACGCCAAGGGCAACATCCAAGCCAAGTGAACCTGTTGGAATTACATCCACATCTTCCACGGCGCTATCGCCCATTTTCATTACGGTTCCCTTGCCATAGGTCTTGTCCAGTTTATCTAAAGTTAGCTTTAATGCTTTTAGTTTTGCGTCTTTTTCAGTGCTCATTTTCAGTATTTTTATGATGGTAAATATAAATAGCTAAGATACTATTTCTTTGTGCTTGGGGCAAAAGTAAAATGTGGGGAGAAGCTATTTTTGTTAACAAAAAAGATTAGAAACAAGGGCTTGCACAATTATGACTTGCCAAAAAGAAATAATTATTTATAATGTTGTCTTTGGTCATATATTTACTATTGCAAATTTTTGCAAGCAGTAAATATTATACAAAAGGGCATCTATGGAGTATAGTAGGCTTATACTAGGCTTTGCCTAGGCTTTAATACGGGTGATCCTAGGCTTTGCTGTTAATCGTTTGAGTTTGGAAATGGGTTATTGTTTTATAAACTTTTTGATGGTGGTGTTGCCATTTTCATCTTCTATGTTTAGAAAGTAGATGCCGTTTAGGAGTTGGGAAACATCTATTGCCTTTTGGTCTTGAAGCGTTATGTTTTGTGCGCTTAACAGTTTGCCTTCTATGTTGAAGATTTTGATTTTTAGATTTTGTGTGGTGTTTTGGGCAGTAATAAAGAGTTCGTTTTGGGCGGGGTTGGGGTGGATGGAATATGTAGCAGCTTTATTAGCACTTAGCCCCGCAGTACAATCCGCTG
>JAGQYZ010000365.1 GCA_020435865.1 Aequorivita sp.
CGTTATCAATGCCTAAATTGTGGACTTCAAAAGAAAATTTATCGCCAAGGATTTTGTAAAGATTGTTTTTATGAAATTCCCCAAGCGGCAGATTGGATTATAAATCCCGAAATGAGCAAAGCGCACTTGGGCATTGAAGACCGCGATTTAGCTTATGAGGAAAAAGTTCAGTTGCAGCCACATGTAGTTTATCTTGCCAATAGCAGTAGTGTGAAAGTTGGCGTTACGCGCAAAAGCCAAATTCCCACGCGTTGGATTGACCAAGGCGCCCATGAAGCAATTGAAATTGTGGAAGTACCAAACCGTTATTTGGCGGGAATTACTGAGGTTGCCTTAAAAGATCATGTGAGCGATAAAACCAACTGGCGTACTATGCTAAAAAATGACATTCAAGATGAAAATTTGGTGGAATGGCGAAACAGACTAAAACAATTCATTCCAGCGGAGGCCATTCAATATTATTTGGAAAGCAATACTGAAACCAATCTACAATTCCCTGTTTTGAAGTATCCCGCAAAACCAAAATCGCTTAATCTTGATAAAAATCCATTTTACGAAGGAATTTTAAAAGGAATAAAAGGACAATACCTTATTTTTGACGACGATACCGTGTTCAATATTCGTGGAAACGAAGGATACGTAGTTTCAATAGTAGTAAATTAAAGCAAGGGAATTCCATCCAACCACAATCAAATATATATCTGTCCTTAGGAACCAATTTGGGCAACCGTTTTGAAAATCTTCAAACTGCGGTTGATAGTTTGTATGAAAAAATTGGAACCATCGTAAAAATATCTTCAGTTTATGAAACTCCAGCAATGGGTTTTGAAGGCGATCCTTTTTTGAATTGTGCCATTTGGATGAAAACCGATCTTAAACCTTTAAAAGTTCTGAAAATAATTTTGGGGATTGAAAAGGCAATGGGTCGCGAGAGAAATACCTCTAAAACATATACTTCCCGCCCAATCGACATTGACATTATTTTTATAGACGATTTAATTATTGAATCGAAAAAGCTTACCGTTCCACATTCAGAAATGGAGAAACGAAAATTTGTATTGCAACCTTTGGCAGAATTGAATTCACAAATGATTCATCCTATTTCAAAAAAAAATACCATTAAACTTTTGGCAGAAACCGAAGATAAAAGTGTTTTAAAAAAACTATCCAAGTGGCTCAGTAACCCGATTAAGGAATTTAATATTTCACAGTATAATTATATTGCCATTGAAGGAAATATTGGTGCCGGAAAAACAAGCCTCGCTACACTAATTGCCAATGATTTTAATGCAAAATTGATTTTAGAGCGGTTCAAAGACAATCCATTCCTTCCGAAATTTTATGAAGATGCAGTACGCTATGCTTTCCCTCTGGAAATGTCTTTTTTGGCAGACCGCTATCAGCAATTGGTAGATGATATAACACAGTTTGATTTATTTAAAGAATCTGTCATTGCAGATTATGACGTGAACAAATCCTTGATTTTTGCAAGTATCACCTTACCAGAGGAAGAATATGCACTATATAAAAAGTTGTTTCAGGTAATGCATAAAGACGTCCCCAAACCCGATATGTATATTTATTTATACCAAAATACTGAAAGGCTTCTGGAGAACATCAAAAAGCGAGGACGCAAATATGAGCAGAGCATTGAAGCTTCTTATCTTAAAAAATTAAATAAGGGTTATTTGGAATTTATTAAAAACCAACATTTAGAAAACATTAAAATCATCGATATTTCAGATATGGATTTCCTGAAA
>JAGQYZ010000366.1 GCA_020435865.1 Aequorivita sp.
GTTAGGTCAAATTCAGCTGAAGCTGACCTGTGTTGCTACACAACTTCGTTGTTCCCACCCCACAGGAAATTTGACCTAACGCCCCGCTAAACCAAATTGCAAAACGCAATTGATATCCAATCCAGCTTCTAGCTGTCGGCTCAAGCCGCTCACTTGACATAACAATCGCTAAAGGCAATTTGGCAAGGTTCAATTGTATTTTAAAAATACGTGAATAAAATTCACTATTTTTAAAATCCAGAACCTCACTGCGTTTAGCGGGGCGTTGGCAAACATATAAAATCCAAAAATGCGTAAATTCCAGCTAATCATTTTTCTGATATTTATGGTTGGTTGTTCTCAAAAGCAAACCGACAATCGAATTGCGGAATTTGAAAAAATGTTAGGAAATGAACCAACAAAATCTGTGAATTCACTCGTTTCGGATTTTGAAGAGAATTTAGACAAAATTTATCCGGATTTGTCAACCGAAAAAGCTTACCGAAAATATTTGAAGGAAATGATTTCAGGACAAGACATTGACAATATGAAAAACGAATGGTTAAAATGGATTGGAATGGGATTAATATTAGTTCCTCTAAATGCAATTTTTCATGAACTTGGCCACTATGCAATGTATCATATATATGATGCTGATAACATAGTTCTACACTACGCTTCTGTTAGTGCTAATACGGACAATTTATCAATAACTCAAAAAGCTATTACAGCTATTTCTGGTCCTTTAATTTCTTATGTGTTTCTCATATTGGCAATTGTTTTTCTTACAAAGCACAAATCGATAGCATGGATGATTTTAGGATTCGTTACAACGTTGAGAGGTCTGGTAAATCTACCCTATTTAATAGCCAATTTAAAAGGGTATGGGCCTTCTCCAAATTTTGATGAGTACAATTTTAGTATCTATATGGACATTGACCCTATCATTGTGAGCGGATTGACCTTAACTATGATATTATTTGCAATCATATACTTTTCAATACTTGCATTTAAACAGAAAAGATTTATAGGAATTGGATTATTATGGACTTCTGTTGTTTTGGGCTTAATATTTTGGGGGACCTTGGGAAAGTTCCTTTTACCATAAAAACCATCTACAACAATGTATATGAAATCATAGCTCCCATTTGGTCGCTACTCTTTATATACTAACCGTTAACGGTGATAAAAATGCTCATCACAAAGAATTAATCGAAAAATAAAATATCAATTTTAAGAATACTATTTATGAGTGAAATTAGAAAAGAATACACCAATGGAGATTTAACAATTGTTTGGAAACCACAAAAATGTATTCACGCAGCAGAATGCGTAAAAGCTCTTCCGAAGGTTTACAATCCAAATCGAAAGCCTTGGATTATAGCTGAAGGAGCAGATACCGAAGCGCTAAAAAATCAGATAAATAAGTGTCCATCCGGTGCATTGAGTTACTTTATGAATGGAGAAGAAAATAAAGAAGAATACTCTTTAGAAACAAAGGTTGAGGTTTTAGCAAATGGACCGTTGTTAGTATATGGTACGCTTAGTGTAAAAGACAAGGATGGTAAATCTGAAAGGAAGAATAAAACCACGGCATTTTGTAGATGTGGGGCATCAAACAATAAACCATATTGTGATGGTTCACATATTCAAGCAAATTTTAAAGATTAATTTTTATTATAAATATGGATATTAAAATTGACGAAACCGACACAAAAGGAGCTGCTTTTATTGAATCTGATAAAATCAAAATAGCAGAAATGACTTACTCCATTGCCTCACCAAATCTAATCATTATTGACCATACAGCTGTTGATGATTCACTCAAAGGACAAGGGATTGGAAGAAAATTACTATTGAAAATCATCGAAAAAGCTAGAAACCAAAACATAAAAATAATACCACTGTGTCCTTTTGCAAAATCAGTATTTGCTAAAGAAGAAAGTTTACAAGATGTCCTTAAATAGGTAAACCTTTATAAAAGTTGAAACCTACTAACAAAGATCTAAGTTAAAAACCTAATCTTTTTTCTACAATTTCGGTATAAATTTCTCGTCATAAATCAGTCCACTCTTCGCGATTGCAAATAGCTGTTTCAAGTGGCCCCACACTTTTATCTGTTTAAAGTATTTAAAAAAACAGTACGTAGGGTGTAATAATTCTTATCTTCTGGCACTAAACATTTAAAACAAAGTTTGAGCAGCGATTTTTACACCACATCAATTTTACCCTATTCCGGAATAATTATAAAAATATGTAGGGCTTATACGGATTCTCAAGAAGATTTTGAGGATTATTATCAGGAAGTCTGTTTGCAAATTTGGAAAAGTAGAGACAAGTTTCGGGGCGAATCCCAATGGTCCACATGGATTTACAGAATAGCGTTAAATATATGTTTAACCCTAATTCGGAAAAAGAAAAGAACTCGCGAATACAACAGTTCTGACACTTTAAACCAGAAGGAGGAAGTTGAATATAACCCTGCTTTTTCTGATGAAGCTTTGAATTTTTTATATGAGGCCATTAAACAATTATCTGAAATTGACAGGGCGGTTATTTTACTCTATTTAGAGGAAAAACGAAACACAGAAATTGCTGAAATAATAGGAACAACGCCTAACAACATAGGTGTGCGCATTAACAGAATTAAAGAACGTTTAAAAAAATTATTAGATGGAAAAATCAATTGAATCAATTTGGAAAGAAGGATTTTTAGATAGCAACGCTATGATAGCACCAAAACTAAACAATCTCTACGATCAAAAATCGATACACATTATAGACAAGTTTAAAAGAATGTTTAAAATAAACTTAAATGCGCTTGTCGCATTTTCGTTTGTACTACTTGCAATCTCTTTTTTGGTTAAAGTCCCAGTTATGGGGGGGCTTATGTTCATACTTTTTAATGTATTGGTTATTGTAAACAAAAGACAATTTAAAAGTTTAAATAAAATTGAAACCAATGTAAGCAGCTATCAATATCTAAAATCTTTTGATGGATGGATGCAAGAACAAATTGCGGTTAACAAAAAAATGTCGCACTACATTTATCCCTACGTTTTTATCGCTATGGTTTCTGGATTTTGGTTTTCTAGTGCTATTCGTGAAAGTTTAGGTAGATTACTTGGCGATTATCACCCTTATATGCTAGCCGGAATACCTGTTTATTGGGTACTTGCAATGCTTGTGATAGTTGTTGTTTTAGGATTTTTTGGAGGCCGTATTTATAAATGGGATTTGAATTTAGTGTATGGACGTATCCTAAAAAAACTTGCCGAGTTAATTGCAGATATGGAAGAATTAAGAAGCAATTAAAAGGTAAGGTGTGTACAAATTAACGGATATTACTGGTGGAATATCATTTCAATCCTTCACAAGGATAGAAAATATAATTTACTATCTTCGGGTTAATATGTGTATAAATACAAACCCTAAAAAATAGGAATCTTGAAAATGAAACTATTTCAATTGTTTTTAATTACTTTTTGTATAAATAGCTATGCACAGCTTGATTTTCAAGACCATAACATATCTGCAATAACCGATGGAGCAATATCAGCCTATGCTGCTGATTTAGATGGCGATGGAGATATGGATGTGATTTCAGCTTCTTATAGAGATGATACGGTAGCTTGGTATGAAAACACCGATGGTTTGGGAAGTTTTGGCCCACAACTAATAATTTCAGCAAATGCAGATGGTGCAAGATCAGTTTATGCTGCCGATATAGATGGTGACGGAGATATGGATGTGCTTTCTGCTTCTTCTTTCGACAATAAAGTGGCTTGGTATGAAAACAATGGAGCTGGGAGCTTTGGTTCTGAGCAAATTATAACCTTGAATGCAGCTAATGTAAAAGCTGTTTTCTTCAGTGATATAGATAATGATGGTGATATAGATGTACTTTCTGCCTCTTTAGATGATAATAAAATAGCATGGTACGAAAATACCGATGGGCAAGGAAGTTTTGGACCACAACTGATTATAACAACAGATGCGCTTGCAGCAATAACAGTTTACGCTGCCGATATAGATGGTGATGATGATATGGATGTACTTTCTGCTTCAAGGTCAGACAATAAAATAGCTTGGTATGAAAATACCGATGGGCTTGGTACTTTCGGCCCACAATTAATTATAAATACAACTACAACTGAAGTAAGATCAGTTTATGCAATTGATTTAGACGGAGACAATGATGTGGATGTACTTTCAGCCTCTTTAGGGGATGATAAAATTGCTTGGTATGAAAACACTGACGGACAAGGAAGTTTTGGTCCTCAGCAAGTTATAACAACAAACGCAGATGGTGCATACGGTGTTAGTGCAACCGATTTAGATATGGATGGCGATATGGATGTACTTTCAGCATCAGAATATGATGATAAAATAGCTTGGTATGAAAATACTGATGGACAAGGGAGTTTTGATGCCCAACAAATTATAACAACAAATACTGACGGAGCACAAACAATTTATGCTGCCGATATAGATGGAGATGGTGATATGGACTTGCTTTCTACTTCTTGGCTTGGCAATAAAGTAGATTGGCATGAAAATTTGAGTTCTTTGTCTATAAATGATACCGCTTTACTAGATTTTTCTGTTTATCCTATACCAACAACTGGGGATTTAACGATTAAATCAAAAACAAGAATTGCTGTAATAGAACTGTATAATACAGTAGGGCAATTAGTTTTAGCAAACTCACTTCAAAATAAAATTGATATTTCAAGCTTAAGTCCAGGTCTTTATTTTATAAGAATAAAAGCCGAAAACGGAATTTTCGGAACTAAAAAAGTTGTAAAGAAGTAAAAAATAAGAATACACTAAAAATGATGCGTGTTTTAAGGTTTCTAATTAACAAATCCCATTTAGTTATGAGCATCCCGTTCCTGATTTGTAACGGTTAATATCTTTAAGAAGCACAATTTAAAGAAATAAGTATTATTCCTATATTTGATTTAAAGCAGTGTGCTTTTCTTTCCTCAAAAAACATATAAACCATAGGTGCTAGAAATCTTGCAGATTTTGAATACAACTAACTTTTTAACTGAATAGCTATGCAGATGTACAAGTATGCACTATAGCCTATTGTAATTATTTAGTAATCTAGTTGCGAAACTGCGCAAAGGTACTTGCACAAAAACGTTATTTATAAGGACTCATCATAAAAAAGCAACTAATGGATACTACCTCAAACCCTTCAACACAAGAAATTTCATACAAACCAGTACATCCGTTTCTATTTACAATACTCATCTTGCCGATGGGTGTTTCTGTTGGATATGTATCGGTTACCCTTGGATATCTATTATCAGAGGCAGGTGTTTCGGTTGAAAAGATAGCGGCTTTAGTAGGCGCGACATTACTACCACATATTTTTAAATTTATATGGGCGCCCTTGGTTGATACGACCCTTTCTTTTAAAAAATGGTACTGGATGGCGAGTATTATTAGTTCCGTTGGTATTCTTGCCACGGGCATTTTTCCCATGAATTCATCTAGTTTGCCTATTTTAACTTTGATTGTTTTGGCTTCTCAATTTGCTATCACTTTTTTGTGTATGGCGACAGAAGGCTTAATGGCCTATGATGTTCCTTTGGCATTAAAAGGAAGAGCTGGAGGTTTTTTTCAAGCCGGTAATCTTGGGGGTGTAGGTGTTGGTGGTGGTATTGGTCTTTTCTTAGCACAGCGCTTATCTGCACCTTGGATGGTAAGTGCATCTTTAGGGCTTATTTGTTTTGCTTGCTGTCTGGCACTTTTCTTTTTTAAAGACCCCAAAATAACCATCAAGGAAGAGCAGCTTCGCAAAACATATGAGAATCTATTTAAAGATGTGTGGAACACCATTAAGACAAAAAGTGGGTTGCTGGCCCTAATGCTTTGCTTTCTTACACTTGGCACTGGTGCTGCGGGCAATCTGTGGGCTTCTATTGCTAAAGACTGGCATGCCAGTGCCGATACGGTAGCCTTAGTAACAGGAATATTCAGTGGGTTAATTTCTGCTGTTGGTTGTATGATAGGGGGTTATATATGTGACCGGATGAATAGCCGAAATGCTTATTTGCTTTTTGGACTGCTTGCCGCCACCGTCGCTGTAGGATTGGGCTATGCGCCAAGAACAGAAATAATGTTCATAGTAGGAACTTCACTATATGCCATGACAACCGGCCTTTGCTATGCAGGCTTTACTGCTTTTGTACTAGAAGCCATAGGCAAAGGTGCAGCCGCTACGAAATACAATATTTTTGCAGCCTTGTCAAATTCTCCTATTTACCTAATGACCTATGTGGTTGGCATTGCTTATACACACCTTGGTGCAACAGGAATGCTCAATACCGAGGCAGCTTTTGCGGTTGGCGCAATACTGCTTTTTATTGTAGTACAAAAGGTAATGTATAAAAATAAGGCAAAAGTCAAGGTAAGCTCTTAAAATTACGGATCTACCAGAACCGCAGAAATTCACAACCAGATCGTTCAATAATGTAGAATCTGTTTAAATCAACACTAATGCAGGTTACTCCTTTGTTTCGCTTTGGGCAGGCAATCTCAGTGAAGGCAGTTGTGGCTTCTTTGCAATGCAGTTGCCAATAAATGCTTGCTTTTCTTTTGCTAGTTCACAAGAAATACAACACAATTAATTATCTTTTGGCTATGATGAAACCTATTAAAGTAGGTTTTTTATAGCCCTTTTTAGGGTAATTGTTTAATAGAAGTTTTAGAAAAGAAAGTATAAAATGTGGTGGCAGTATACATTAGTTTTTTTAGGCGCACTATTGTTTGATATAGTTCCTTTTCCTTTTCCACCTGCATTTACCATAATGATGTTCTTCCAGATTCTTTATGGATTAGATATATGGGCAGTAATCATAATAGGCGTAGCTGGCTCAATTTTGGGTAGATATATTCTGCTTTTATACGCCCCTTTATTGGCAAAGAGGTACTTAAAGGAATCAAAAAATAATGATATTCAGTTTCTTGGTGCTAAAATGAAAGAGAATAAATGGAAGGGTCAAGCTGTGATTCTTGCATATTCCTTATTACCGCTTCCCACAACACCTCTTTTTTTATGGGCTGGTATTTCCAGATTAAAACCCATCTATATAATACCCGCGTTTATCATTGGCAAATTTAATAGTGATACTGTTGCTTTGCATCTTGGCAAATACGCATCAGAAAATATTGAAGGCCTAATTCAGAATACCTTCTCTTTGGAATCAATTGCAAGCTTAATATTGAGCTTTTTACTTCTTTTTTGTCTTCTCTTCATAGACTGGCGAAAGCTGATCCAAGCAAAGAAGTTGGTGATAAATTATAAAATTTGGAAGTAGAAATTCCATCTTTTTGTTTTTCACTAATTAAATTTAGTTCGTTTTATTAAATAAATAGTAATTGACAACCCTCTTCATTTGCCCTATTATAAAAATCACCGATGGTTAAGATACCATCTAATTCGTCAATTAGATCTTCTCTTTTAAGATGAAACATATCCACCGCCAACTTACACCCCCATAATTTGCAACCAGAATCAGAAAGAATCTCTAAAAACTCTCCAATAGGAGGCATATCTAATTTCTCCATTTCTTTCTTCATCATTTTGGTGGCCAAAGCTTCCATACCTGGCAAACCTCCCAACA
>JAGQYZ010000367.1 GCA_020435865.1 Aequorivita sp.
TTTCAAAACCTTCGCGGTCATTGTTGAAAAGGCTTTTCAGCTTATCGGCAACTTTACGGGTGATGTAACTTGAAATTTTTTTTACCGCACCATCTGCTTGTAGATAGCTTCGCGAAACGTTTAACGGAATATCTGGACTGTCAATAACACCACGGAGCATCGTTAAAAATTCGGGAACAATTCCCTCCACATTATCGGTTACGAAAACCTGGTTTTGATAAAGCTGGATTTTATCCTTTTGAATGCTCATATCGTTTGTCATCTTCGGGAAATAAAGAATTCCGGTAAGATTGAACGGATAATCAACATTTAGGTGAATGTGAAAAAGTGGCTCTTCAAATTGCATTGGATAAAGCTCACGATAGAATTCATTATAATCTTTATCTTCAAGTTCAGTAGGCTGTTTTGTCCACGCTGGGTTTGGATTGTTGATGATATTATCAACCTCTTTCGTTGGCGCTTTGTCATCTTCTTTTGCTCCTTCAGGCTTTGGAAGTGTTTCCGTTTTGGTTCCAAACTTAATTGGAATAGGCATGAACTTGTTGTACTTTACCAATAATTCGCTTATTCGTGATTCTTCCAAAAACTCTGTGGAATCTTCTGCAATGTGAAGAATTATTTCTGTACCTCTTTCTTTTTTCTTCGCTTCTTCCAGCGTGAATTCCGGCGAACCGTCACAAACCCAATGCACTGCTGGGGCATCTTTGTAACTTTTTGTAATGATTTCTACTTTTTCGGCGACCATAAACGCGGAATAAAAACCAAGTCCGAAATGCCCAATAAGTCCAGCATCTTTTCCATTCTTGTCTTTATATTTTTCTATGAATTCCTCGGCACCAGAAAAGGCTATTTCGTTGATGTATTTTTCAACTTCATCTTTCGTCATCCCAATTCCTTGGTCTATAATGCGAAGTTGTTTTTTCTTTTTGTCCAGCTTCACCTCAATAATTGGCTCTCCATATTCAGCGCCTTCTGCTTCGCCAATGTTGGCGAGGTGCTTCATTTTTAAGGTTGCGTCTGTGGCGTTTGAAATCAATTCACGTAGAAAAATCTCGTGATCGCTGTATAAAAACTTTTTGATCAGTGGAAAAATATTGTCTACTGATACATTGATAGTTCCTTTACTCATTTTTATAATAATTTTATTGTTTATTAATTTTGAATTACTTGGTTACTTTCAAATAGAATACCATAGCCTTAACATCTGCCACCTTGTCACTGAAAACTTTAACAAAACTTTGTTTAATGCTTTAACAATTGTACTAAACAAAGAATGGTATATTTACAAACAAATAATCGAATATAGAATTGCTATGAAAAAGTGAAATATTCTATTATTTAATTGGTTAGGTTGTTTAAGAAGGGCGCATCTTTTGCGCCCTTTTTTATTATATACATCTCAAATGGGACAATCTTTAATTTGCTATGCGCGCATACTATATAAAGTAGATTTTGTTTCCCTAAAACGCTGCAGATAGTTATCTTTCCCCTTGATTTAAAATTGAATTAAATGTACACTTCAAAAATTACCGGTTTGGGACATTATGTGCCCGAGAATGTGGTTACAAACGATGATCTTTCAAAATTAATGGATACCAACGATGCTTGGATTCAAGAGCGCACGGGAATTAAGGAAAGAAGACATATTAAAAAGGGCGATGGCAATTCCACTTCGGTAATGGCGGTAAAGGCTTCAACAATCGCGTTGGAACGTGCCAAACTTGCTCCGAATGATATAGATATGATCATTTTTGCCACGCTCAGCCCAGATATGTATTTTCCAGGTGGTGGAGTAGAGGTACAGGAGATGATGGGAATGCGGACTATTCCAGCTTTGGATGTGCGTAATCAATGCAGTGGTTTTGTGTATGCTCTTTCTGTGGCGGACCAATTTATAAAAACCGGAATGTATAAAAACGTTTTAGTGATTGGAAGCGAAAACCACAGCGGTGGTCTGGATATGACTACGCGCGGTAGAAATGTTTCTGTAATTTTTGGAGATGGTTCTGGTGCGGCGGTGCTTTCTAGAAATGAAACAGGAAAGGGTGGAATTCTTTCTACACATCTTCACAGCGAAGGGCAACATAAAAATGAGCTTTCACTAAAAGGACCAAGCACGGAATATTGGGTCCCACAAATCATTGCTGAAAATCCACAGGAAAATATTCCATATTATCCAGTGATGAATGGTCAGTTTGTTTTTAAGCATGCCATCGTTCGGTTTTCGGAAGTTATAAAAGAAGGTTTGGAAGCAAATAATCTGGAAGTAAAAGATATTGATATGTTGATTCCGCATCAAGCCAATTTGCGAATTTCGCAGTTTATTCAGCATAAATTGAAACTGACGGATGATCAGGTTTTCAATAATATCCAAAAGTATGGAAATACCACGGCTGCATCCATCCCAATTGCATTGACGGAAGCTTGGGAAGCAGGAAAAATAAAGGAAGGTGATTTGGTTGTTTTGGCAGCGTTCGGAAGCGGTTTCACATGGGGAAGCGCAATAATTAGATGGTAATTTTTTAGCATAGAAAAAATAGAAAAGCCTTTCATCTGTTATGAAAGGCTTTTTTTTCCTAAAATAGGGTATAATTCTTTAAAGGCTAATTCAAATAAATTATAGAAAGAAATTTCAGGTATTTAATATATAGACGTAAATTTTAAAGTGATAGTTTCACTGTAAAAGTTTATTTAACAATAATATAACGATTAAAAAATCCCACCACTGCCAGATTTTTCGTTGTCATCTCTGTTTTTTCTGGATTTTGCACGGTACTTGCCACCACCAAAATTGTAAGTTAAGCCCACATAAATTGTATTGCTTTCCCAATTGAACGCTCCGTTTTGGACATAGGGATTTGTGCCTTTAAACTCAAATTCCATCGTATCAAATATGTCATTGTAATTGATGCTAAAGGTGCCTCTGCCTTCCCACAATGAATATCTTGCACCAACGTTCACAAAATAGAAGGGCTGGCTTTCAAACTGGATGCCCTTATTTTTGGCACGGTACATTCCGAATAATGAGAAAGAAAGGTCTTTAGTGGCACTGAAATTATTGAACATTCTCACACTCCATGTTGCATTGTTCACTTCCACAGTTTCGGTAATAATATCATCAATCGTTGGGTTATCACCTGGGTTGTTCAATTTTTCTGTAATTCCTTTTTGGTTTTTATTGTACAGTTCAAAACTTGTATTAAAACTCCACCATTTTGTGGGTTTGTAATTACTAGATAATTCAACCCCGTAATTATTGGTATTACTGAAATTATCAAAAGTAAGTATCGATTTATTAAGATCGGTTCGGTCCACAAAGACAGCACGATTTATTTCATCTCCAATAGCACGGTAAAAAACTCCGCCCGTAATACTTCCCTTTTCAAGATTGCGTGTATAATTGGCTTCTATAGAATTGGTAAATTGCGGCTTTAGGCTTGGGTTTCCATAGGAAGAAATCAACGGCGTGGTAAATTCCCTAATCGGATTTACTTGGTCAAGCCCGGGGCGGTCCACCCTTCGACTATAGCTTATTTGAAACTGGTTTTTTTCTGTCGGTGAATATGTAACATAGGCCGAAGGATACACCTGTAAATAATCGTTTGTAAATGCACGCACGCTGTTGGTGTCTGCTTTTACATTTACGCTTTCCAATCTTGCTCCCAATTGGTACGACCATTTATCAAAGTTTTTGCCATAGGTAGCGTATGCCGAATAAATATCACGCTGGTAATCAAAAACAGTAGATGGGGTTGGTGTCAATTGTCCATTTGTGTTATAGCTTTGCCCTGTAGAATTATAATCTATATTAGTGTTGAATAAACGTGCCTCAAGGCCAAGTTCCAGTTTGGCTTTTTCGGAAAGTGGGTTTACATAATCTAGGTTTAGGGTAAGTTGGTCTCTTTCGGTATCATCAAAATCTGAATAAGCACTTAAAGGTGAAGCACCCGAAAATGTATAGTTTGCATCTTGGTCACTCGAAAAATCGTTATAATCCGCTTCCAGTTCCAAGGTATGTCCTTCTTTTTCAAAATTTAATTTATAATCAAAATTGTATTGCGAAGAGGAGTTTTCCTCTATTGTGTTGAACATTTGACCTTGGTTAAAAGCAGGATCATCCAGATAGAAAATATTCATAGAACCGATGGCGGTTCCGTCAAAAATATTCTGGTTGGTGAAAAAGGATAGCGTGTTATGGTCATTCAGGTAAAAATCAAGACCTACTTTAAAAAGATTTGATCTATTGTTATTCAAAAATTGAAAAATTTGTTCCGAGCTGTCCTGTGGGCGTTCAATGTGGCCATGGTTAAGCCCTTTTGAAATATTGTTATTATAACTTCCATAAAGGTTGAATTTTCCGTTGCGGTAATTCATATTCAAACCGCCTGTAAATTTTGCATTTTCCTCGTAAGTAAGACCCACGCTGGCGGTGGCGTTAAAACCGATATTCACATTTTTATGGAGGATAATATTGATAATTCCACTCATACCTTCTGGATTGTATTTTGCTGATGGATTGGTAATAAGCTCAATCTGTTTTATGGAGCTGGAAGGAATCTGTTTCAACAATTGCGCAACGGGAACGTTTGAAAGTTTTCCGTCAACCATAACACGCACATTTTGATTGCCTCGCAAAGATATTTCTCCAGTTTGTGGATCCACGCTCACTGATGGCAGATTGTTCATAATATCTGAAGCCGTGGGACCAGCAGTAGTGAGGTCTTTACCCACATTAATAACTTTCCTGTCCAGTTTTTGTTCAATGGTGGAGCGCTCCGCAACAACGGTCACCTCATCAAGAGAAGAAACATCTTCTTCGAGAAAAATATTCCCCATTTCTATTGTACGGTTGCTTGAAGTAATGTTAATTTCAGTGGAATATACTTTATAACCAATATATTGGATGGATACCATATTTGTGCCTTCAGGAAGATCCTTGATATCAAAATTACCATTGTCATCGGTTACGCCGCCGGTAATTATTTCACCTCCAAGGGTTTTTACAACCACAGTTACATAAGGGATGGGTTCTTTCAATTTTTTATCGAACACTGTTCCGAAAATTTTACCCG
Organism: Aequorivita sp.; assembly: GCA_020435865.1. Classification (GTDB taxonomy): domain Bacteria; phylum Bacteroidota; class Bacteroidia; order Flavobacteriales; family Flavobacteriaceae; genus Aequorivita. Next base: position 5,073 of record JAGQYZ010000367.1, read on the forward strand.
GCTTATCACCCGGATCCAGATTTGGTATTGCGAAATTTGGAAAAGTAATGAGAAGCGCAATAATTAAAATAAAATGTTTCATTTTTTTGATTGTTTTTTTGATTGATATGTGATGAATTAATTATACTTATTTGCAATAGACAATACCTTGTATAGCATAATTACTAAAAAAGTATTTTCCTAAAAAAGTTCTTGTTAATATAGACGACAGAAAACCAAAACTGTTACAGAATTTTTAAATTCATTTAAAAAAAAACAAACCCGAGGCAAATGCTTCGGGTTTGAATCTTTACTGCAATTATTAACACTAACCATCAACGTA
>JAGQYZ010000368.1 GCA_020435865.1 Aequorivita sp.
TGCTGATTTTTGATTGCTGATTTTTGAAGTGGTGGATTGCGGAAATTAAATGCGCTTTGCTCAAGGAATTTTCAACAAAACCATCCTTTATATGGCGCACGGGAGAGACTGTATTTATTATGGTTGCTTTTGGATTTTTTTTTGAAATTTTAGTAAAAACAGTTTGAAGGTTTTCTGAAATTTCTTTAGTGGAAAGCAACTCTTTTTTAAAATTTTTCTGTGGAAGTTTATGGCAGTTGGCTACTATTCCATCACTTGCCAAATGTCTGTAAACCCAAGATGTACCATAAGTGAAAATAATATGGGTTGAAGAAAAAAGTGCTTCTCGAAGACTTTTTAAAGCTGAATTCAGATTGTTTAAAAATTCATTTTTGTCTAACGAAGAAAGCTCGGAATGTGCTTCAAAACATTTCCAGATTCCATTATGCTGAAAAATGTCTTCTTCTGAAAAAGATATGTTATCAATTGCGCGAACAATCAATTTTTTAATTGAAACAGGATTGAAAATAACCCCAAACGGATTCTGAAGGTTCTGAAACTTGAAATAATCAAACTTCCCTCCAATGTTCTCCGAAAAACAGCTTCCCAGCAAAAGGATTTTTGAAGCATAATCTATTTGATTTTCTTCGGGTTTTAGCGGAATTTCGGTTTGAAGTTTCATCTGTTATATAAAACCCCTGCGCGCTCTGTGTCTTTGTGGTGTATAATTTACCACAGAGGCACAAAGGACACAGAGTTAATTTAAATATTCCTGTGCTTTTTCCAAAGCTTCCTCAATTCCTGCTGGGTTTTTACCGCCAGCTGTTGCGAAGAAAGGTTGTCCGCCGCCTCCGCCTTGAATGTATTTTCCTAGTTCACGTATTATTTTCCCGGCATCCAGATTTTTTTCAGCAGTCAATTCTTTTGAAATATAGCAAGCTAACAAAGCTTTTCCGTCTTGTTCGGCTCCGAAAACCAAAAACAGGTTTTGAGTCTCGTTGCCAAGTTCAAAAGCTAAATCTTTCATTCCGCCTGCATCCAAATCAATCTTTTTGGCAAGGAAATTCATGCCATTGATTTGTTCAATTTCGCCTTTTAATTCACCTTTCAAATTCTTCGCTTTGTCCCTCAACAATTGTTGAATCTGTTTCTGCAGATTGCTATTTTCTTCTTGCAAGCTTTCCACTGCTTTCACTGGATCTTGTGCATTATTTAATGCTTTTTGAAGTGATGCAAAAGATTCACTTCGGTCAATAAAATATTGTTTTGCAGCATCGCCCGTAATAGCTTCAATCCTTCTAATTCCTGAAGCTACAGCCCCTTCGGAAGTAATAATGAAATGCCAAATATCTGTTGTATTCGGCACGTGCGTTCCACCACAAAGTTCCATCGATTTTCCAAATTTTATGGCTCGAACGCTATCGCCATATTTTTCGCCAAAAAGTGCGATTGCACCTTCATCAATTGCTTGCTGGTAGGGTATATTTCTTCGTTCTTCCAAAACGATTCCTTCACGAATTCTCGCGTTTACAAAATCTTCCACTTGTTTTAATTCCACATCTGTAACTTTCGCGAAGTGTGAAAAGTCAAAACGCAAGTTACTGCTGTGAACCATACTTCCCTTTTGCGCCACATGTGTCCCGAGAATGTTTCGCAATCCTTGGTGTAATAAGTGAGTTGCCGTGTGGTTTGAAGCAGTTCGGCTTCGCTGTTTTTGGTCAACTACCGCTTTAAAAGTGGTTTCAAGATTTCGCGGAAGTGTTTTTGCAAAATGAATAATAAGATTATTTTCCTTTTTGGTATCCAAGATATATGTTACGCCACCATCTGCACTTTCCAAATAACCTTTATCACCTACTTGACCACCGCCTTCTGGATAAAAAGGGGTGAGGTTGAAAACCAATTGGTACATTTCGCCATCCTTTTTGCTTTCTACTTTTCGGTAACGAGTAATTTTTACTTGAGTTTCCAAAGTATCATAACCTACAAATTCTTCCACATCATCTTCATCCAGAACGATCCAATCACCTGTTTCGACCTTCGTTGCAGCTCGTGAGCGTTCTTTTTGCTGTTGGAGTTCATCATCAAATTCTTGTTCATTTAAAGAATAACCACGTTCGCGAAGAATTAAAGCAGTTAAATCTATCGGGAAGCCGAAAGTATCATAAAGCTCAAACGCCTTTTTGCCCGAAATTTCTTTGGAATTTGCATTTTCAATAATGTTTTCGAGTAAAACCAACCCTTGGTCTAAGGTTCTCAAAAAAGATTGTTCTTCTTCACGAATAACATTTGTGATTAAATTCTTTTCAATAATTAATTCAGGGAAAGCATCACCCATTTGTGCGCTCAGGGTGTCAATCAATTTATAAATAAAAGGTTCTTTTTTGTCCAAAAACGTAAAACCGTAGCGGATTGCTCTTCTTAAAATTCTTCTAATAACATAGCCAGCACCCGTATTGCTAGGCAATTGACCATCTGCAATTGAAAATGCCACGGCTCGAACATGATCTGCAATCACTCTGATTGCGATGTCTTTCTTTTCTTCTTTTCCGTAATTCGTATTGGTAATTGCACCTATTTCACGAATTAAGGGCGTAAAAACATCAGTGTCATAATTGCTTTGTTTGTTTTGAAGAACCATGCATAAACGCTCGAAACCCATACCGGTATCTACGTGTTGGGCGGGCAATTTTTCAAGGCTACCATTGGCTTTTCGGTTGAATTGCATAAAAACAAGATTCCAGATTTCAACCACTTGTGGATGGTCATTATTCACCAAATCTTTCCCAGGAATTTTCGCCTTTTCTTCCGCAGAACGAATGTCTACGTGAATTTCACTACACGGGCCGCAGGGGCCCTGGTCGCCCATTTCCCAGAAATTGTCCTTTTTGTTTCCGTTTAAAATTCGGTCTTCGGGCACAAATTGCTTCCAAAGATTATAGGCTTCGGTATCGCGCTGTAAACCTTCACTTTCGTCGCCTTCAAAAATGGTTACATAAAGAATTTCTTTATCAATTTTATAAACTTCGGTCAATAACTCCCACGCCCATTCTATTGCTTCTTTTTTGAAATAGTCGCCAAAGCTCCAATTGCCCAACATTTCGAACATGGTGTGATGGTAGGTGTCCATTCCCACTTCTTCCAAATCATTATGTTTTCCGCTTACGCGAAGACATTTTTGGGTATCTGCAATCCGGTTGCTTTTGGGTTTGCCATTTCCTAAGAAATATTCTTTAAAAGGAGCCATTCCACTATTGACAAACATTAGCGTTGGGTCATTTTTAACAACCATGGGCGCCGATGGAACAATGGCGTGTTTTTTTGACTTAAAAAATTCTAAAAACTGGGAACGGGTTTCCTTAGAGTTCATTTGTTATAAAATTATGCTAAAATTAAGCATTGTGCGCAGTGATAAACAATTTCTATATTTGTAAAAACGTTACATTTACTTCGCGCTAACAAGCAAAGCGCAAAAATAGCAATTTTTTAACGCATGTCTAAGGTTAAATATTACTACGATAGCGAAACGCTCTCGTACCGTAAAATAGAAAAGAAAAAAGGAAGAAAGCTAAAGATTTTTGCACTAAGTCTTTTGGGTATGTTTCTTAGTGGCTTTTTGCTGCTCATGGTCTATATAAATCTTCCTTCAGTTCAAACTCCCAAAGAAATGGCGCTACAGCGTGAGCTGAACAATATGCAGCTTCAGTTTGAACTTTTAAATAAAAAAATGGACCAAGCGCAAGCCGTACTAGCTGAAGTTGAAGATAGGGACAACAATCTGTATCGCGTATATTTTGAAAGTAATCCAATACCAGACGAACAGCGTAAAGCAGGTTTTGGAGGGATAAATCGTTATAAGGATTTGGAAGGTTTTGACAATTCAAAGTTGATTGTTAACACGACTCGCAACTTGGATGTTTTGACAAAACAGATTGTGGTACAGTCAAAATCTTTGGATGAAATAGCAAAACTTGCCGAAGAAAAGGAGAAACTTTTGGCCGCCATTCCTGCCATTCAGCCTGTGAAAAATGAAGATCTTACTAGAATAGCTTCTGGTTATGGATATCGTACAGACCCTTTTACAAAGGCAAGAAAATTTCATTATGGAATGGATTTTACAGCTCCACGAGGGACTCCTGTTTATGCAACTGGCGATGGCATAGTTGATCGCGCAGATAATACTGCAACTGGTTACGGAAACCATATTGTGATTGACCACGGCTATGGTTACGAAAGTCTTTACGGACATTTATACAAATACAATGTACGCAAAGGGCAAAAAGTACACCGAGGTGATATTATCGGCTTCGTGGGAAGTACTGGAAGAAGTGAAGCGCCACATTGCCATTACGAAGTTTTTAAAGATGGTGAACGCATCAACCCAATAAATTTTTATTATGGAAGTTTAACTGCCGAAGAATTTGCCAATATTTTGAAAAAAGCACAAGAGGAAAACCAATCTTTAGATTAATGTTTCAGTTTTTTAAAAATGTAATTTTTCCCATAACTCATAACTAAAATAATGCACATAGACTTACCCGAAAGATTATACTACAACATTGGCGAAGTAGCCGATGCTTTCGGTGTGAACACTTCGCTAATACGTTTTTGGGAAAAGGAGTTTGATGCATTAAAGCCAAAAAAGAACGCCAAAGGAAACCGAAAGTTCACTCCGCAGGACATTAAAAACCTAGAACTCATTTATCATTTGGTTAAAGAACGTGGTTTTACACTGGAAGGTGCAAAAATTCATTTAAAGGAAAACAAACAAAAAACACTGGACCAATTTGATATTATTCGCAAATTGGAATCGGTAAAAGCAGAACTTATAAAAATTAAAGAACAACTCTAAAACTAATCACATCATGAAAAAATGGTTACCTATCATTATTATTCTTGGCATTATCCTCCTTATTGGCTCCTATATGGCAAGCCTAAACAACGAATTGGTAGTACTTGACCAAAACGCAACAGCACAATGGGCTAATGTTGAAAGCTCTTATCAACGCCGTGCAGATCTTATTCCAAACATAGTAAGCACTGCAAAAGGCTATGCCGAATTTGAACAGTCAACATTAATTGCCGTTACCGAAGCCAGAAGCAAAGCAACGTCCATAACTATTGATCCTTCAAATATTACCCCAGAACAATTGGCTCAATATCAACAAGCACAAGCAGGTGTTACCTCTGCTCTTTCACGTTTATTGGCCGTTTTTGAAAGATATCCAGATTTAAAAGCAAACGAAAATTTCAAGGAATTGATCAATGAATTGGAACGCACTGAAAACCGTATAAATGTGGAACGTAACAGGTTTAATGATTCTGCAAAGGAATTGAACACCAAGCTAAATCAATTTCCAACGAAGCTTTTTGCAGGAATTTTAGGCTTCCACGAAAAAGCGTATTTTAAAGCAGATGCAGGTAGCGAAAACGCTCCAAAAGTAGAATTTGACTTCGGAAAGGATAAAAAGTAATGTCTAAAGTTGAAGATTTTCTTACTCCGGAAGAAGAAACCGCTATAGTTGAAGCCATTCGCATCGCTGAAAA
>JAGQYZ010000369.1 GCA_020435865.1 Aequorivita sp.
CAGGTTGGACAAGTAGAACGCTTTAACCCTGCTTTTCAGGCAATTAAGGACAAGATACACAACCCGATGTTTATTGAAACGCACCGACTTTCCGAATTCAACCCACGCGGAACGGATGTTTCGGTGGTTTTGGATTTAATGATTCACGATATCGATGCTATTTTAAGTGTTGTGAAAAGTCCTGTAAAAACGGTAAGCGCTAGCGGGGTTTCCGTTATTAGCGAAACACCAGATATTGCAAACGCCCGAATTGAATTTGAGAACGGTTGTGTGGCAAACCTTACCGCAAGCCGTATTTCACTTAAAAAAATGCGCAAAGCCCGTTTCTTTCAACGCGATGCATATATTTCCGTAGATTTTTTAGAGAAGAAATGCGAAGTGGTAAAAATGAAGAACGCGCCCGCTGAAATTGACGATTTCGCAATGGTCTTGACCAATGCGGAAGGTATTAAAAAGCAAATCTATTTTGAAAATCCAAAAATAGAAGCGAACAATGCCATTCTTGACGAACTGGAAAGTTTTTATGAAGCTATAAAAGCAGACAGAACACCAGAAGTATCACTTATGCAAGGAACGGAAGCCCTTCGTGTTGCAATGTTGATTATTGAAAATTTCAAAAAAATATAAATGAAAAGAGTTCTTTCTATATTTTTCTTTCTAATGTTTTCCAGTCAGTTTTACGCTCAAGCAAAGACCGATAAGATTGACCTTATTGAGTTGGTAAATGATTTAATAATTACCAAAAAAACTGAAGATAACCTAAAGCAAGTTTGGTGGATTCCAGAGGAATACTGGGATGTTGCATTAAACGATTCAAAATATTCCAACTTGGAAATCCAGAACAAAATAAAAAACATCTTGAAAGATTATATTGTTGTTTCTGTTGTAGATGTTGACATCAAGCTCTATGGAGGTTTGAAAAGCAATGATATTGCAATTTCACTTTCAAACATACATGGAGAAAAATTCGCTCCTATGGAACAGGACGAAGGAAATGAAGAGCTATTTACATTATTAGAAATGATAAAGCCTACTATGAAAAATATGTTAGGTCAATTCGGCGAAAAAATGAATTTTTATGTTTTTAAAAACATAGATGATGACGGTAATCTTATAGCTGGACCATATCAGAAAGGAGAAATTACAATAAATGTTAATAAAGAGGATTTCAACTATAAATTGCCTCTTGGCTCATTGGTTGAAAAAAAAACCTGCCCTTTTGATAATGAATTGATGAACGGAAATTGGGACTATTGTCCTTGGCATGGAAAAAAACTTATTGAAAAAACAAACTAAATAAACAATGAAAAATGTAGCAGTAATAGGTGCAGGAACGATGGGTAACGGAATTGCCCACACCTTCGCACAATTTGGTTATAATGTACANNNNTTAATAGATGTTCACCAAGCGTCGCTCGACAAAGGAATTGCAACAATCACTAAAAATCTGGATAGAATGGTTGCCAAGGAAACCATTTCTGAAGCCGATAAAAAACGCACACTAGCTAATATTAATACATTCACAAGTCTTGAAGAAGGTGTAAAATCTGTTAATTTGGTCGTGGAAGCCGCAACGGAAAACGTAGATTTAAAGTTGAAAATTTTCCGTGATCTGGATAAATTCTGTCCAGATGATACCATTCTTGCGAGTAATACTTCCTCTATTTCCATTACACAGATTGCTGCGGTTACTTCTCGTCCTGGAATGGTTATCGGGATGCACTTTATGAATCCGGTGCCGATTATGAAGTTGGTGGAAATTATTAAGGGTTACAGCACCAGCGAAGAAACGT
>JAGQYZ010000370.1 GCA_020435865.1 Aequorivita sp.
AAAACTTGTTGCCACTTCATTACGCTATATTACCAATAAAAACAATAGTTAACAAAAAACTAAATGTATTTTAAGCCATAAGATTAAAGTTATATTTACGTTCTATATAAAAACTCAAATAAAAAATATTATGAAAAAATTGATTGTTGCAGTTGTAACATTATTTATTGGAACTACAGCTTTTTCACAGGGTATTGATCTTGGGGTAAAGGCTGGTGTTAACTTCGCAAGTATTTCTGGCGCATCAGAATATTCTAATAGAACTGGTTTTCAGGCTGGTATATTTGCTGGAATAAAGTTTACAGATAAGGTCGGTGTACAAGCTGATGTTTTATACTCTCAGCAAGGCGCTGAGTTTGATGCAGGAAAATTTGATTTGAATTATGTAAATATTCCAATAGTCGCGAAGATATACTTAGTAAAAGGTTTAAACCTTCAAGCTGGGCCACAGTTCGGTTTTATTGTGAAAGACGAAATATACCAACCAGGTAATGGCGGAGGCCTTTTTAAGGAAAATGCTGAAAAGAGTGATGTTTCTGCAATTATAGGTGCAGGTTATGATTTCCCTTTTGGAATTAGATTAGATGCTCGCTACAATTTCGGCTTTACAGATGTTTTGAGTAATGATAAAAGTAAAAACAATGTACTTTCTTTAGCCATAGGTTATTCATTTCTATAAAAAATAGCTATTGATTATTGTACAAAACCGTCCAAAAGGGCGGTTTTTTTTATACAATATTTAAGAAGAAACGCTGGAAAGGCTTAAAAAATGGTTGTTTTTTCGTTAAAATAGTTTAAAACATAGAAAGATGCGGTTTTATAATTATGTTCTTTGAGCTATTAACAATAAAAATCAAATGATTATGAAAAAGTTATTTTTTATTACAGTAATTTCAATATTGTCAATACCTGCAATGAAAGCCCAAGAGGTTAGAATTGGTGCCAAAGGTGGAGTGAATTTTTCTACCTATAGTGGGGATGATTTAGGAGATGTGAAATCTAGAACAGGGTTTCATATTGGAGGATTGGTAGAGGTTCCTATTTCTGAAAGATTTTCAGTGCAACCTGAGGTTTTGTTCTCTTCCCAGGGAGCTAAATATGACGAAGAAGGAACTGAGGGTGGCGTAGATTACGCTTATAAAGTTACTCAAACACTGGACTATATTCAAGTGCCTGTAATGGCTAAATTTTATGTAGCTGAAGGTTTTGCTATTGAGGCAGGGCCACAGGTAGGTTTCTTAGCTTCTTCAAAAGGTGAATATGAAGGAACTCTGGGTGGAGTAACTGTTTCTGGTGATGAAGATTTGGATAACGTTTCCAGTATTGATGTTTCCCTTGGTGGAGGATTGTCTTATAGGTTGCCAATGGGCGTATTTTTTGGTGCCCGTTATAATTACGGACTTACCAACCTGAACGATGGAGATAATTCTGACAATCAAAAAATACATAATAATGTTCTCCAATTATCAGCAGGATATTCTTTCTAAAAAAAGGATTCAGATAAAAAAAGCAGGAACATTGTTCCTGCTTTTTTTATGGCTTAGCTTTTAAATGCTTCTTTGAAGAAATTTTAAAAATTGAGGTTTAGAGAACTATAGTTACATTACAGTAGCCTTGATTGGTAAGTATGTTACATATGTTATATATTTTGTTACATATGTACATTAGCCCTAGTATGTTTCCTTGATATTTTTGTATCGACGATACTGTCTAATTTAAATCTTAACTATTATGAAAAAATTTTTACTTTTTACTGCAGTTACATTATTTGTATTTACATCTGCCCAATCCCAAGAGTTTCGTTTTGGAGCAAAACTTGGTCTAAATGTTGCCTCATTGGGAGGAGATAGTTATTATGGTGGTTTAGGAAGCCTTGGCTCTAGGACAAGTTTTCACATTGGTGGTCTTGTTGAAATTCCATTGATGGGAAAATTCGCCTTACAACCTGAATTGTTATACTCTTCTGAGGGCTCAAAGTTTAGTTTCGGGACCGTTGGAGACAATACAAAATTGGATTATATCAGAGTTCCAATATTGGCAAAATTCTATATAATTGAAGGTTTAAGTGCTGAGGCTGGACCTGTATTTGGGGTTTTGATTAAAGCAGATGGAACTTATTACAATGACGATGGTGATCTTGTAACCGGTGATGCAAAGGATTATTATAGAAGTTTTGATGCACAATTTGGTATTGGAGCTTCCTATCGTTTAAACATGGGATTTTTCTTTAGCCTGCGTTATAATAAAGGATTGTTGAACGTAAATGAAGAATATGAAGTTTTTGGTGATAAATATAATACCGGTAAAAATCAAAGCAACGTCTTCCAAGTTTCTGCAGGATATTCGTTTTGATTTTAGAATAATATAAATTATATATTATTAAGGCTACCTGATTGCGGGTAGCTTTTTTTTTTAAATTAAAAGAATATTAATTTTATTATTGGAAAGAATACGAGTTTGTTGTTTATTTGCTTGCATTTAACTTTAAAACTTAATAAATATGAAAAAATCATTACTTTTTGTTGCAGTAGCAACTTTATTTTTTACAACAGCTCAATCACAAAATCTACACTTTGGAATAAAAGCAGGTGTTAACTTTTCTTCTGTAAATGGAGATGATTTTGATGAAACTGATGGAGTAACAGGTTTTCAAGCAGGAGCTGTCGCTAAAATCGGTTTTAGCGAATTATTAGCACTACAACCTGAAATTCTATTTTCTGCACAAGGGTATTCAGGAGGTGATACTAAAGTAAGACTTGGCTATATTAATATACCAGTTATGGCAGACTTTACAGTTGTTAAAGGTTTAAGTTTACAAGGTGGACCACAATTTGGATTTAATGTTATTTCAGGCTATAAAGAAGATGGTGATGAATATCAGCATTTTGATGACAGTGATACATTTGAAACATTCGATGTAGGTGTAGGCATTGGAGCACAGTATGTGTTGCCAATAAATCTATTTTTCCAGGCTCGTTATGTAGTTGGGTTTTCAGATATTGCTAAAGATTATGATGGAAAGAATGCTACATTAAGTTTTTCAGCTGGTTACTTTTTTAACTAATTAGAAAATACTTCATATATTAAAAAGCAGGACAATGTCCTGCTTTTTTTATTTTCTATATTTGCCAACCCAAAAAAAAATAAAATGAAAATAAAGTTACTTTTCCTTTCCCTTTTTTTATACTCGACGATTTTAATTGGTCAAACCAAAAAATTTGAAATTAGCCCTGTGGTTGCCGTAGAATTTCCTTTTGCCAATGATTCAAAAGAAGATTATTACAAGTATGATTATACTATACGACCCTCTGTGGGTGCAGCATTTAAAATTGCATTTTCTGAAAAATTTGCATTGCAACCCGAATTAACTTTTCAGCTTAGAGAAGTAAGGGTTTTAAGGAAAGAAACTAACGATGCTTTATACAGAAACTCGGTAGTATATGTTGTAATTCCGGTGTATGCAAATTATGCAATTACCGATAATTTTAGTTTGCTTGTTGGACCAAGATTGGGGGTTGACCTTTCTTTCAGTGCTTCGTATAGTACGGGAACCAACGGAACCTCCAGTAGCACGACTGG
>JAGQYZ010000371.1:0-1895 GCA_020435865.1 Aequorivita sp.
TTATAATATTTCTCCATTTTTGTTGCGATTTTGTGGTAACGATGGCATCTTTCGATTTTAAAAACTGAACCCGCTTGGGAAATGCCTTTTTCATCTTTTCCAACAAAAAAATATCATCGCCACTGGCAATGTGGTTGTTACCCGAAAAACCGTTCACTTTTATAAATGCATTTTTTTGATATGCTAAATTTGCCCCATTACAAAGCAACTGATTACTTAGCCCAAAACTTCCAATGGTTACAGCTTGCAAACTCAAACCGTCCAATTGCTGAAAATTTTCAATAAAACTTCCGTTGGATTCATAAATAACCGGGCCGCAAACCATCGCGGGATTGTTTTTTTGAATAAAACCATCAAGAGTTTTCAGCCAATTCTGTGGAAGCTCACAATCTGCATCCGTTGTTACAATCCATTCAAAGTTTGAATTTTTGATTGCTTCGGAAATAGCATCTTTTTTTGGCGAATTGGAAATGCGCTTGTTTTGAATCAGTTTTATTGAAAACTTGCTTTTCTCGATTGCAGCAGAAATAATTGTTTCGGAAGTATCTTCGGAAGCATCGTTCACAAAAATAATTTCGAACATTTCCGAAGGATACTTCAATTTATCTATTGTTTTTAAAAGATTTGGAAGATTTTCAACTTCATTTCTAAAAGGAATTACAACACTGATATGAGTTAAAGGTTTTGTTTCTTCCAAAGAAAAAAAGCGTACATTTTTATACCCTAACACTATGAAAACCATACTATAGAAGTAAATAGCGAAAAGAATAAAAAATCCCAAAATCATCGGGTGGTGGGTTGAAAGATGAGTACGAAAAAACTACCTAAAAGTGATGGAAGTACAAAGTTTAAAAGCCATATTGAAAGCACGCTAGCTAAAACGGCAAACTCTGAAACACCAAGAAAAGAGAAGAGCCAAACAGCGACTCCTCCACGAATCACAACGTCAAAAATGAAAAACGTTGGAATTACTGACACCAAAAAATACATGGTAAAAATCAGCAGTATAGCATCAAAAAAAGCAATTTTCGCATCAAAAAACAACAGCAATCCATAAAACATTCCACTGAAAATGATGTAGCGAAAAATTGAAAATAGCAGCACAGATAGCTTTGTTCGTAACGGAATCTGCTTGAAAAATTGAATTAATTTTGAAAATGAAAAACCCTTCATCAACAATTCTTTTTCTTTAAAATAATAACCGATTGCGAAAAGCAAAATAACTGCAATACCAAAATAACAAAGTGTTTTCAAGGAATACGCAACATTAAAATTCCGGAAGAAATATAGTAGTCCAATTATTCCAAAAATGGTTGTCACAAACATTTGTGACCCGCTAGAAAAAAAATGTAGCAACAAAACTTTTTTCCGCTTTGAACTTTCAAAAAACATTGCCTTTGCACCGTATTCGCCAATTCGGTTGGGTGTTGCTAAAGACACCGTGAGCGAAGCCAAACTTTGTTTCATTGCCGTTGAAAAATTTATTCTTTGAATTATTGAAACCAAGGTTTTCCACTTCAGAATTTCAAAATACCAATTTGCAGTTGCTAAAAATAAAAAGAGCAATAGTAAATATCCCGAAACGCTTACTTGGTCAGCAATCGTGTCTTTAAACTTAGAAAATTTCAGCGATGAGTTATAACTGATTTTATAAAAAATATACCCAAAAGTCAGCCCAATAATCAAAACCTTAGCGGTGACGAGTAGATATTGTTTAGCTTTGTGGGATATGGCAATCATTGTGCTAAAATACAAATTCCTGCTAAGGCGGGAATCTCAATTGAAATGAAAGAAAAATCTGAAAAAATTATCTTAGGAATTGATCCCGGAACCACAATTATGGGTTTTGGACTTATAAAAGTGGTTGGCAAGCAGATGCAATTTATGCAACTGAA
>JAGQYZ010000371.1:1913-2058 GCA_020435865.1 Aequorivita sp.
GAACTTCAACTAAAAAAATATGACGACCATTACCTAAAACTGAAGCTAATTTTTGAACGCACGGTTGAACTTATAGACACCCACAACCCAGACGAAATTGCTATTGAAGCTCCATTCTTTGGAAAAAACGTGCAATCCATGCTCA
>JAGQYZ010000372.1 GCA_020435865.1 Aequorivita sp.
TCGGAAAACTTCAGAATCCTTAAAGACCGAAGAACAGAAAGCTCGTTTGGAAAGCAAACAATTGGAAGAAGTGAATGCACGCGTTCAGGAAAAGCTGGAAAGCTATCAGGAACTGTTTGACGCCAATCAAAAACTTATAAGCTTGGGGAAAAAGGTTGATGTACTTTCCGAGAAATATTTTAACAACAAGCAAAAAAAGCAATTGATTGATGAGTTGATGAAGCTTGTTATGATAGAGAACAGCAAGCGAAAAAAACTTGCTCCCAAAGCTAAAAAAGCCGTAAAAGCCAAAGAAAAAAAAGTAATCAAAGAAGTTGAAAAAAAGGTTGAAGTAATCCGCGAACGAAAAAAAGAAGAAAAGGAGAAGGCTAAAAAGCTACCTCCGCCAAAACCGAAAGTTACGCTTAAAATTGGCGACAGAGTACGCATGATTGACGGACGGGCAATCGGCACGATTGATATCATTGAGAAAAACAAAGCCATTGTCAATTACGGAATGTTTACGACAAATGTGAGTTTGGAAGAATTGGAAAAAGTTTGATTAGGTCTTAACTGTTCAACCTGAGAAATGTCTCCTCGAGCACAGGTGGGAGGTTTTTTTATGAATAAAAGTCACAAAATAATATTGTTTGACGGTGTTTGCAATCTTTGCAATGGCGCGGTAACTTATATAATTAAGCGTGACAATAAAAATATATTCAAATTTGCGGCTTTACAGAGTGAAATTGGACAGAAACTTACTTCTAAATATAAAATAGATACTTCAAAAGTAGATTCCATCATTCTTATAGATGGTGAAAAACATTACGAAAAATCTTCTGCGGCGCTTCATATCGCTAAAAATCTTTCTGGCGCCTATCCCCTACTTTTTGGGTTTATGATTGTGCCAAAATTCATCAGAAATGCAGTGTACGATTATATTGCAAAAAACCGCTATAAATGGTTTGGCAAAAAGGAAAGTTGTATGATTCCTACTGTGGAGTTAAAAAATAAATTTCTTTAATTAATATTTTGGCCAACGTTCAAATCTCCAGGTGAGTCATCCGCAGGAGCATTCCATATAAAATCTCCATACGAGTTTCCTGTTCCGGTAAGTTGTAGGGAAAAACCAACAGGGGTTGTGGTTTTCGATTCTTTTTCACCAATATCCGTAGAAGTTATTCCATTTGCTGGGCCAGTATTTCCTATAAGAATTCCTTCATAACTAAGAAACTGTACAACTAATCCAGCTTTAACAATTGCAATACCATCCGACGGTCCATTTTGAAGCCCTGTAGCCATAAATGAAAGCGTTCCAACTCCATTGGATTGGTTTGGAATTATTCCACTCAAAGATATTGTTTGGTAATTAGTACCCGTAGTACCATTATACAGTTCAATTGTGCAAATACTTAAATCAAACCCCGCAGGACCTGCAATCTCAATAAATTCTCCAGAATCCACACCCATATTTTTATAATGAAATTCATTGATCCAGATTTCAGGTGAGGGAATGGTTACGCAGTAAATATCATTCCAAACTCCTCCATCCCAAATTTGTAGACAGCTTTCGCCAATTCCATTGTTCATGACAAAAACCAATAATCCCGCATCAGATATATTAGGAGTTATACTATTTCGAGCAGGAATATTTGGCACTCGCGGGGGCATAAACCCTTTATAGGTAGTGCCTCCATCAGAGGTACTGCTCACTTCCAGCATTGAAGAATTACTAGGGCTTACTGTTCCAATCCCCACCTGGCCAAATGTATTATAGATTACAAAGCCAGCACAAAAAACTAAGACAATTGTTCTCATAACTATGATATTTAGTCATAGCTAAACAGGTAAATCCAAAATGAAAAAAATAGATTGGGCACTTATTGCCGGGGAGAGTTAAAACACTAAATTAATAAAATAGAGTTTTATATCCAAAAGCTAACTGGTTAAAAACTAAAATTTTTACAAAAACAATTCACATGAAATAATACATTTAAGAAAATCAAGAATCCAAATCAAAAGTTTCAGAAGGATTATCGTGGGGTTTGTAATTAAGCATCCCTTCGCCTTTGGCTATAATAGTAGAAACAGTAGCATCGCCGGTTACATTAACAACTGTTCGAAACATATCCAGAATTCTATCCACTGGGAAGATTATGGCTATCCAGGCGGGATTTAAACCTACCGATTCTAAAACGATGATAAGCATCACCAATCCCGCGCTTGGCACTGCAGCAGAACCTATGGATGCTAAGGTAGCTGTCAAAACTATTGTTAGTTGTTGTCCCATTGTTAAATCAATCATATGCAACTGAGCAAGAAAAACAACTGCCACAGCTTGGTATAAACAGGTTCCATCCATATTTACGGTTGCGCCAATAGGCAAGACGAAGCTTGTTATTTTTTTGTCAACACCAAGGTTTTCTTCCACACATTCCATAGTTACGGGCAATGTTGCTGCACTACTTGAAGTAGAAAATGCCAATGTCTGCGCGGGCGCCATTGCTTTAAAAAATCCTTTATAGGGAATTACTTTTACGAAAAGCTTCATCAATAAAGGATAGACAATAAAAATCATCAACATCAATCCAATAAATACAGTAAGAGAATACCAGCTTAGACCTTTAAAAATTTCGTACACTTTTCCAATATCATCTCCAGCCATTTTACTTACAACACCCGCTAATAAAGCAAATACAAAGAATGGAGCAGCTTGCATTACCAAATCGACCATTTTTAGGAAAACTTCCATAGCGCTATCCATAAAAGCAGTAACGGGATGTGATTTTTCATTTGGAATAAGAAGCAAACAAATCCCAAAGAATATTCCGAAGAAAATAATTTGAAGCATCAATCCATTGTTGGTCAACGAAAAGAAAAAGTTTTCTGGAACCAAATCTACCAAGGGCTGTAAAGGAGTTGACTCCTTTGTTTTTTCGGCAGTTTGCATTTTTTCTGTTACAGATGCATCTTTCAGATCACTTTTTGAAAGATCCGTTATTTTTTGAGCACGCTCAAAGAAAGCTGGGTCTTGTAAATAATTTATTCCATCTTTAG
>JAGQYZ010000373.1 GCA_020435865.1 Aequorivita sp.
TTTCAAAGATATAGTTTTTATCGTTCTCTGGGTCAAACTGCTTTAAAGCTAAAGCCAGAGAAGCGTCCGTATCACTCGAAGCTTTTGGATTTTTGAAATGACGCGCCAATAAGGGCAACAATTGATTCGGAAAAATCTCAGGTCGTAAAAAAGGTAACATCAAAAGTTGAAAGGTCCGTTTCCACTCCAATCCGTGCGGTTTTATGAAACGTCCATGTTTTGTGAAAGCTTCCAAATGTGCAATTTCGTGGACAAGGGTAATTAAAAAGCGGTATTTGTTCAACGAAGCATTTACGGTAATTTGGTGCTGCCCGTTTGTCATTTTCCGATAATCGCCGTGCCTGGTCACACGTTCATTTACAATCTTAAGATGAACATTGTGGGTTTTAATGAGTTCGAAAGCAGAAGCTACGGAAGCTTGGGGAATGTATTTTTCAAGTATCTCCGTCATAAAATCAAGGGGTTGTACTTGAAACTTGCAAGATTTTTCCGTTATAGAATTTATTACCCGTAAGGGAAAAATCCATTATATATTGCGCCATTTCGGTTGCGGAAAGGGGTGCCTTAAAACCTGGGAAAGCTTCTTCCAACATTTCAGTTTGCACAGAACCTAAAGCCAAAACATTAAATGACGGTCCGGTTTCTTTGTATTCTTCCGCAAGCAATTCGGTTAAAGTAATTATAGCTCCTTTACTGCTGCTGTAAGCGCTGAGGCCTGGAAATTTTAAACTACCCTGTATGCCACCCATACTGCTTATGTTTACTATGTGCCCATCTTTTTTCATAAATGGAAGTACGGTCTGTATCAATGAGGCAACACCAAAAACATTAACATCATAACATCTTTTAAATTCTTCGGAAGTGATTTCAGCAAAGGGTCTTTTTACTAAAAACCCGGCATTGTTTATTAGAATAGCTACAGATTTCATCCTTTCTTGAAGATAGGCTGAAAGTTTTACGATTTCAGATTTATCGGCAATGTCAAATTCTAAAGCAGTAACATTTTTCAGTTTTAAATCTGAAACTGGTTTTGAATTTCGCGAAAGCGCCAAAACATTGTGACCCGCTTCTGAAAAAAGTTTTACCATTTCAAAACCAATGCCTCGAGAAGTTCCTGTGATAATTATGTTTTTCATAATTTAAATATACACAAATCCCGATAGTTTCGGTAAAATGAAGCTATCGGGATTTCTATTAATCATTATTTATAGTTACACAAACATCGTCACAGGATTTTCAATATACTGTCGCACTGTTTGCAGGAATTTTGCTCCTGTTGCTCCATCAACAGTTCTATGGTCGCAGGCCAAAGTTACCTTCATTGTATTGCCAACTGCAATCTGCCCATTTTTTACAACTGGTTTTTGAACGATTGCGCCAACAGATAAAATTGCAGAGTTTGGTTGGTTTATAATGGATGTAAATTCAGTTATTCCAAACATTCCAAGGTTAGAAACCGTAAACGTGCTTCCCTCCATTTCCTGGGGTGTAATTTTTTTGTTACGTGCTTTTCCGGCAAGGTCTTTTACTTGCGCACCTATTTGTGAAAAAGTCATTTGGTCTGCAAATTTCAATACAGGAACCAATAAACCTTCATCAACAGCAACGGCAACGCCTATGTGAATGTGTTTTGCTATTCTTGTAGCTTCAGGTGTCCATTGGCTATTCACTTGTGGATGTTTACGAAGTGCCATTGCACAAGCTTTTATAACCATATCATTGAAAGATATTTTTACATCTGGATCTGTGTTTATTGCTTCGCGAGAGGCGATTGCATGATCCATATCCAACTCCACGGTCAAATAATATTCTGGTGCGGTGAATTTAGACTCAGCCAAACGTTTGGCGATGGTTTTACGCATTTGCGAATTTTTCACCTCTTCAAAGCTTTCAGTTCCCACTGGCACGTAAGCTTGTCCGCCACCTGCAGCAGGTTGGTAATTTTCAATATCGCTTTTAACGATACGGCCATTCTCACCACTTCCGCGAACTTGACGCAAATTAATGCCCTTCTCCTCCGCCAGTTTTTTGGCCAAAGGCGAAGCAAAAATGCGACCTTCGTTTGTGTTTTGTGAAGATTCAGATTTCTTTACGGAAGAAGCTTCTTTATTGGGCTCTTCTTTTTTAGAATTGCTATCAGAACTTTGCTTTTCTTCCTTTTTATCTTCTTTTGAAGATTTTTCTTCTTTAGCTGAAGACTTTCCAGAATTTTTAAAGTTTTCAGCAACTCCAGAAACATCTGTTCCCTTTGGACCGATGATAGCAAGCAAGGCATCAACAGAAGCAGACTCACCTTCACCCACGCCAATTTTTAAAAGTGTTCCTGAGTAGAATGATTCAAATTCCATTGTGGCCTTATCAGTCTCAATCTCTGCGAGAATATCGCCTTCTTCTACTTTGTCGCCTTCTTTTTTAAGCCAAGTTGCAACGGTACCTTCAGTCATAGTATCACTCAAACGGGGCATAGTGATTACCTCAACGCCCTCGGGTAATTCTGCCGAAGCGGAAGAGCTTTCATTTTTTTCTTCGGAAGCTTCTTTTGCAGTATCCTTACTTTCTTCTTTGTCCTTAATATTTTTATCAGAAGTCTCTTTATCAGACTTTTTATCCGAAGATTTTTCATCAATTAAATCTGAAATATCCTCATCTTTCTTTCCAATTATCGCCAAAAGCGAATCTACTTTTGCAGTCTCTCCTTCTTTTATTCCAATGTGAAGCAAGGTTCCTTCATAAAAAGATTCGAACTCCATTGTGGCCTTATCAGTTTCTATTTCGGCAAGAATGTCGCCCTCCTTTACAGTATCACCCACTTTTTTAAGCCAGGTGGCTACTGTACCTTCTTCCATCGTGTCGCTCAAACGCGGCATGTTTATTACTTCTGCCATTTTTTATAATTTATCTGATAAAAAAGGATAATCTTCTTGTTCATAAACTACATCAAACATTACATTTTTGTCTGGATATGGCGATTCTTCAGCAAATTTTTCACAGTCTTCCACCATTTTCTTTACCTTTTTATCTATCTTTTTAATTTCTGCCTCCGTAGCCCATTTGTTTTCATAAATCTGATGAAGCACATAACTAATTGGGTCTTCTTCCTGTTTTTTAGCCACTTCCTCCTTGGTGCGGTAATGTTGTGCATCACTCATAGAATGTCCTCTATATCTGTAAGTTCGCAACTCCAAAAATGTAGGACCATCCCCACGACGGGCTCGCTGGATAGCTTCGTCCATTTCCTTTGCAACAACCTCTGGTTTCATTGCATCCACTGGCTTGCAGGGCATTTCATAACCCAAACCAAGTTTATAAATATCTGTATGGTTTGCAGTTCGCGCTACGGAAGTTCCCATTGCGTAACCGTTGTTTTCAACACAAAAAACTACTGGAAGCTTCCAAAGCATAGCAAGGTTAAAAGTTTCGTGAAGTGAACCTTGACGAGTTGCGCCATCGCCCATATAGGTCAATGTTACAGCATCTCTGTCAAAATATTTATCGGCAAAAGCCAAGCCAGCTCCAAGTGGAATTTGCCCACCAACTATACCGTGACCTCCATAAAAACGGTGCTCTTTGGAAAAAATGTGCATCGAACCTCCCAAACCTTGGGAAGTTCCGGTACCCTTTCCATAAAGTTCTGCCATTACTCTTTTTGGATCCACGCCCATTCCGATGGGCTGTACATGATTTCTATATGCAGTTATCATTCTATCTTTGGTAAGATCCATAGCGTGCAAAGCACCTGCCAAAACAGCCTCTTGCCCATTGTAAAGGTGCAGAAAGCCCCTGACTTTTTGATTGATGTATACTTGTGCTAACTTATCTTCAAACTTGCGCCAAAAGAGCATGTTTTCGTACCAATCTAGATATGTTTTTTTGGTGATTTTCTTCATCTATCAACTATAGTATTTTCCTAGTGGAAAATTTATTAAACGGATAACAAAAATAGCACTTAAAAAGGTTAAATCACAAATTCCAAATTCCAAATACCAAATAAATTCCAAATTCTCATTAAATTCCAAATTCGAAGCACCATCCCGATAGCTATCGGGACCAAATAAATCTCAAAATTCAAAAAAACAAATTTCAACTAAAAAAAAAATGACAAACTCGGTTGTTAAAAGATTATTTAATGACAACTAATATTTCAGAAAATAATAAATTCAAAGTTTGAATTTTTACTGTTGAGCTTTTTTGGGTTTTGGAATTTGTTTTTATTTGGAATTTGGTGCTTGAGATTTGGTGCTTTTTTTCCTTTAGAGGTATTTTGCATCAAACCCAATCGGCAACAAATCCATAACCGAAGCTACTTTAATGATTTCTCCGGTTTCGCCCATAAAATAGATGGCGATGGGTGATTTTTGTTTCTGCTCATACTCTGCCAAAGATTGACGGCAGGCACCACAGGGGGCAATTGCTTCCGAAACTTCGTGATTTTCTGCACGCACTGTTATAGCTATAGCAGTAATTGTTTCATTTGGAAAATTGGCACCGGCATTAAAAACCGCAACCCTTTCAGCACAAAGACCTGATGGAAAAGCAGCATTTTCTTGATTACTGCCCAAAACAATTTCTCCTGAAGCAAGCTGAAGCGCCGCCCCAACTCTAAAACGCGAATAAGGCGCATAAGCATTTTCACGTGCTTGCTGCGCCTTAGTCATTAATTCT
>JAGQYZ010000374.1 GCA_020435865.1 Aequorivita sp.
TGCTGTTGATGTGTTAATTATTGGCTCAGGCCCCTCAGGTTGTGTTGCTGCTTCTTACTTAAAGAATAACGGAATAAACTGCAAAGTGGTTGAAAAAAGTAAGTTTCCACGGTTTGTAATTGGCGAAAGTCTGTTGCCGCGCTGTATGGATCATTTTGAAGAAACTGGCCTTTTAGATTGTTTGATGGAGCGAAAATATGAAATTAAAGCTGGTGCCCGATTTTTGAAAAACGATATTGTTTGTAATTTTGACTTTGGAAAAAAACATACTCCAGGTTGGGATTACACTTGGCAAGTCCCGCGTGCAGATTTTGATAATACACTCGCCAAAGAAATAGTGAAAAAAGGTGTAGACATTTCTTTTGGACACGAAGTTACCGCGGTTCAATTTGCTAAAAATGGACATTCCACAACAACAGTAAAAGATGAAAAAGGCAGCGAATATCAAATCAGTGCAAAATTTATTATCGACAGTAGTGGCTATGGAAGGGTTTTGCCACGTTTGCTTGATTTGGAAAAACCCTCTACATTAAATCCGAACTCTGCAATTTATACCCACATAAAAGAAACCAAACGCCCCGAAGGTATTGAGGGGACACTCATTACTTTTGATGTTGTAAAAGATGATGTTTGGCTCTGGTTCATCCCTTTTTCAGATGGAAATACAAGTATTGGCTTTGTAGGGCCAACCGAATTCATAGAGTCCTTTAAAGGTACAAATTCTGAAAAACTGCGAGAAATGCTGAAACTTTCTGAGTATTATTATGACAGGATAAAAGATCAGGAATTTCTTTTTGAACCGCATATAATTAAAAATTATTCAAAAGCAGTAAAACAACTTTATGGAAAAGGCTATGCACTTACTGGTAATAGCGCTGAATTTCTGGATCCTGTTTTTTCCTCGGGGGTGACTTTTGCCACTGAGTCTGGCTTAAAAGCCGCTAAATTAATAACAAAAGAATTGAATGGCGAAAAAGTTGACTGGGAGCAAGATTACACCGGCTACATTATGAAAGGCGTAGATGTTTTTAGAACCTACGTAAGCGAATGGTATACTGGCAATCTTCAGAAAATATTTTTCCATCGTCCTGAAAATCCTTTGATAAAAGAACAGATTTGCGCCGTGCTAGCGGGCTATGTCTGGGACGAAACCAATCCCTTTGTAAAAAACCACAACCGCCTTGTTAAGACGGTTGCGAAGGTTATTGATATGGAAAATGAGCGGGCAAATTGAAAGCCCCTTCTAATTATTTTGCCTTTTTCTTTATGTTTTTTGCCACTTCCTTGGCAAGTTTTGCATAGGCTTCGGAAATACGGTAACCAGAATCAAAATCATAACCCATAGCACCGCTCCCTTCAACTTTTGTGTAATTAGCCTCCCAAAGCACTGTAGAAGGATCTCCTGTTTTAAAAACAGAAATAGTAGCTTCAATCTTTGAGTTTTTTCGAACTACACCCACGTTGTAGCCTGCGTACATCATCGTAGTATGAATTTTCATGGTGTATTCGGCCCCAATATTCTTTCCTACTTTTACTTCACTGTCGTCAAAACGTTTGTTAAAAGATTCAATGAATTTTGGTTCATACCTCTCTTCACGATCGGCAAACCACGATTTTTTAAATTTTTCCCCTGTCCCGGCTTCCTTATCATCTCTTTTTTTTATTTTGTCTGCAAGAAATTCTTCTTCCGAATCGTATTTGGGAATGGATAGATCTGAATAGTCAAACTCTAGATTGTAGGCCGAAATGCCCTTTAAGTTTTTAAAGCTTCCTTGGGTTACTTTCACTTTTTGCGAAATCATAAACGTTGTACAAAGAAGCAAAGCAATAAGCATTAATTGTTTTTTCATAATTGTTTTGATTAAGGTTTTTATGTTCAACAAACATATTAAAATATTTTTCAATCAAAAAAGCATTAAGAGTAAAGTCAAGTGAGCGGAATAAAGCTGTTATTAAAAATTGGGTATAGAAAATCCCAACCTTTTTCAAGATTGGGATTCAATTTTTGTTGGCCCACTAGGGCTC
>JAGQYZ010000375.1:0-1844 GCA_020435865.1 Aequorivita sp.
GAATTTGGGATTCGTGAATTTGGGACTCGATATTATTTTATTAGACAATTTGTTCATTTTTCATCATTCTTATTTCGTAAATATCTTATATATCCATTAAGCAATTGCATGCACTTTTCGGTTTGCTGACGAATTTCGTTTAGCGTTTCCAAAGTTATATAATCACAATCTTTTGCCTCAATGGAATGATCTAAAATTTCGGTAACGGAACCTCTTGAAAATCTTAAGAAATTGATATTTTCTTTGTAATGATACCTCCCCCAACCTTCTGCAATATTAGCAGTTGAAGAACGAGCTGCACGTAATATTTGTGAATAAAGTTCGAATTTTTCAGATTTAGGTAATTTAATCAAAACATTTTCTTTCAAATAAAGCTTCAAATTATAACACTCCTTCCAACATTGCAATTCCTCAAAATTCCCAGCCATAATATTTTTGTTAATTCGTTAATTGGTTAATTCGAAAATAGTTCATTAGTCAGCGAATCCCAAATCCCGAATTAACGAATCCCAAACACCATTACATCTTGTTACCAATAAATTTTATAATTAAAGAAACCGCCTCTTTCACTGAAACCATCGTCGTATCAATCTCAACATCTGGTACCGGTGGGGCTTCATAAGGCGCATTTACGCCTGTGAAATTTTTGATTTCACCTGCACGTGCTTTTGCGTAGAGCCCCTTTACATCACGGCGTTCGCATTCTTCTATGGGTGTATTCACAAAAACTTCTACAAAATTATCATAACCAACAATACGCTTCACATTTTCACGGTCTTCTTTATAAGGCGAAACAAAAGAAGCTATCACAACCAAACCTGCATCTATCATTAAATTGGCAACTTCTGCAATACGGCGAATGTTTTCTGTCCTGTCTTCTGGGGAAAAGGAAAGATTGTTGTTCAATCCCTTACGAACATTATCACCATCCAAAAGATAAGTGTGTATGTTTTGCGAAATAAGTGCTTTTTCCAGAGCATTCGCAATCGTAGATTTTCCCGATCCTGAAAGACCTGTAAACCAAACCAACAATGGGTTGTGTTTCATTAAATTGCTCCTTTGCTGCTGTGTAATACTGAAATTATGAGGGATTATGTTCTCTTCCATAAAAATCTATTTTCTGTTTGGTAGGCCATAATTAGTGCGATACCAAACCCGTTCGTGAAGATAATATAAAATCATTTTTGTTAAAAGTTCTGAAAATCCAATCTTAAGCCCTATTAGTGGATTTCCTGTAATTAACCAAGAAAGCAGCATGGTGTCTAATGTGCCAACTCCACGCCAGGTAAGGGTTTTAACTACATGGCGTTTTCTGCTTTCAAGAATAGTCCCCTTTTTTGAAAGATTAATCTTGAACCAAATCCGTTCGTGAAAATAATACAAAAGCATTTTTGTAATCACTTCAGACAAACCTATTTTAAGCCCAGTCAAAGGATTGCCACTGATTAGCCAAGACAATAAAATGGTGTCCAGCGTGCCAACTAATCGCCAAGTGATGGTTTTGGCAAAATGCCGCTTTCGTGTTAAATCCTTCATTGTTTTTTTACTACAAAATAATTGTTAAGCAAATTGGGCTTATTATATTGCATTGGTTTTCCAGTTGTTTGGTCAATCACAGCCACTCCAACGGCCTTGCATACGGCATGGCCAGCGGCAGTGTCCCATTCCATAGTGGGTGCATATCGCGGATAAATGTGCGCCAAACCTTCTGCTACCAAACAGAATTTTAAGGAACTTCCTTTTGAAACTATTTCTACCTTGTTTCTCTTTTCTATTTCCGAAATAAAATTTTTAGTGTCCTCATTCAAATGGGAACGGCTACCTACAACTTTTACTATAGAAGC
>JAGQYZ010000375.1:1882-5165 GCA_020435865.1 Aequorivita sp.
GGATGGTTTAATGATTTCAGCTTTTTCTAATATTTCTTCCACAGAAATTTCCTCGGAGAAAACAATTATTTTTTTTGAAGATTTTCCATCTTCTGCAGTAAAGTAAAGTTCTTTTGAAACAGGAACGTAAATCACTCCAAGAACCGGTTCGCCGTTATCAACTAGCGCAATATTTACAGTAAATTCGCCATTGCGCTTTATAAATTCTTTGGTACCATCTAACGGATCCACAATCCAACAGCGAGTCCAATCTTTCCGTTCTGAAAAATCCAATTGGCGATTTTCTTCACTAATAATTGGAATTTCTGTGGTTTTAAGATATTTGTTTATAACTGCATTGGCGTTTTTATCAGCCTGCGTCAAAGGGGAATTATCATCCTTGACCTCAATATTGAAATTGGTTTCGTAAACTTTTAGAATTTCTGTTCCAGCTTCCAAAGCAGCTTTTATTGCTATCGCTAAAAGGGTTTGCATAGGTAGGTATTGTCTCAGGCGCAAATGTACAATAAATACAAGAAAAGCCGCCGGATTGGCTTAGGATTTTGAGAGTGTTTAATCATTGAACAAGCGTTAAATAAAGGCTAAACTCTCCTTTAAAATTGCCATTGCTCAAGGCTTTGGCTATCTTTGAAGTAACTCTTAAAACAGATTATAATGAATTATTTAAACCTCGATAAAAAGAAAACCACTACTACTGCAAAAGAACTAAACGTCCTTCTGGCAGACTATCATTTATACTATCAAAAACTTCGTAATTTCCACTGGAACGTCGTGGGAAGTAATTTTTTTGACCTTCATATAAAATTTGAGGAAATGTATGAAGACGCAAAACTGAAAGTAGATGAAATTGCAGAACGGATTTTAACGCTTCGTTTTCAACCCACCAGTAATTTTACAGATTATCTAAAGATGAGTAACATCAAAGAATCTTCTGAGGATACAGAAGACGTAGAAATGGTGAAAATACTGCTTGATGACCACGGCAAGCTTTTGAAACAAATGCGCAAGGTTATTGAAAAAGCCGATGAAGCTGGTGATGAAGGAACCATAGATATGATTGGTGGTTTTATAGGTCATATTGAAAAAATAAGCTGGATGCTGGATGCTTGGATAATGAAAACTGGAGATAAACATCCAGAGGCATAATTCAGCAATCAGAACGCAGTGTTCAATAAACTGTAAATGGAAAAAACACAAAAACTGGAAAGGTTTGAAGTTAATTCAATCTTTTCTAGTTTTTCTTTGCTCTTTATTCTCCGTGTCTTATTCTATATTATATAAAAATTATGTTAATAAATGATAAAAAAAGTGGTCACAATGAACATTCAAGGAATAAACCGCTACTTTTGCTCAAATTTTTAAAAATCATATTTATGAGACTTATTTTTGCTTCATTACTCACAATTTCACTAATATCCTGTAATAAAGAGGCCAACACATATACCCTTGAGGGAGATGCTGTTGGGTTTGCTGATGGAACTGAAATTGTTGTTTACACTTTTGAAAACAACCAACCAAAACCAATTGATACATTAAAGGTTATGCAAGGGAAATTTTCTGCAACTTATCCAAAAAGTGATACTATTCCCCTGAATTTTTTAAGAATAAACGAGGCAAATGCTTCCATTCTGTTTTTTCCTGAAAATGAAAATATGCAAGCGAAGATATATAAAGACAGTATTAAGGCATCTCGCATCACTGGAGGAGAACAAAATGCGGCATACAATAGTTTTGTTGATAAGATGGATTCATTCAATAAAAAGAAACAAGAGCGTATGGAGCAATTCCGCACTGCAAATCAGGAAAATGACACTGCCGCAATAGCTAAAATTCAAAGCGAAAACTTAAATTTGGTAAGTGAAGAAACCGAATATAAAAAACAGTATTTAGACGAATACAACAATACACTTTTCGCAGTAATGCTCATATCTGATATGGCAGGAAGAAAAGAGATCACTCCTGCCGAAGCATCGGCATATGTTGAAAAACTAGACCCAAAAGTAGCTTCCTCACAATTGGCTAAAGATTTGAAAACAAACCTCGATTCCATGAAAAAGGCTGATGTAGGCAGTGCTGCTCCAAATTTCAGCGCCCAAACCCCAACTGGCGAAACAATGTCTTTAAAAGATGCAATGGGCAAGTACACAATTATTGACTTTTGGGCATCATGGTGCAAACCTTGCAGAATGGAAAACCCGAACGTAGTGAAGGTTTATAACGAATATCATGACAAAGGTTTAAACATTATTAGTGTTTCTCTCGATAAAGAAGGTCAAAAAGACAAATGGATGAAAGCTATAAAAGACGACAAAATGGATTGGTTTCATGTTTCAAACCTTCAGTTTTGGCAAGATCCAATTGCAAAACAATATAGTGTGCGTTCTATTCCTGCAACCTTCCTTCTTGACGAAAATGGAATGATCATAGACAAAGATCTTCGAGGTGCTGCTTTGGAAGCAAAGATCGCTACACTTTTAGGCGGAGAATAATTATTGTTATTAAAACCATACAGAACTGAGTAATGGCAACATTGCTCAGTTTTTTTTGGTAGTATCCAATAATACGCAACTTAAGGAAACTGTGGTTAAGGTGTTATTTCAAAATCTATCCGGCTCAACAGCTATAAGTGTTGACAGAGATAATTGGGAACGCATATTGCATCTTGAGTGCAACCCAGAGATGCCTTCAGATTTGGTGGTGGCTTAGGTTAGAAATATTGGGTTTAAATGTTATGAATTGGCCTAATGAAAATTCATTCATATAAACTCCAAAGCAAACCCATAGATAGTTCATTAATTTGTAAGAAATGGATTTTTCCTATAAATTAAAAATCGAATAAAATTTAAGGATTTTTCCGTTTCTTAATCTTTCCGGAAAAACGAGGTATTGTTAGTGTAGTCTTAGTGGTATTTATAAAATATACCCCTGTTAAAAGAACTGCAGCGGCAATTACGGATTGCAATGTAATTTGCTCATTTAAAATATACCAACCCAAAATAAGGGCGATGATTGGGTTAACATAAGTTGAAGTAGCAACTTTATCTGGGGAAACTGTTTTAAGTAGATAATCGAAAGACGTAAAAGCTACAATACTTCCAAAAATAATCAACAATACCATACTCAATTGTACTGGCTGTCCCCATTCATTTGGCGCAGTCCATTGTTCGCCAAAAATTAAACTGGCAAGTGCGAGCGTAATACCTGCTGTAAACATTTGGTAACCTGTATTTACAAAAAAGTTTTTGGGAAAATCTGCTTTCCCTACGAAAAGACTGCCGTAAGC
>JAGQYZ010000376.1 GCA_020435865.1 Aequorivita sp.
GCCGAAAATATAAACCGTGAACTACCTTTCCGTAGAAAATATCACCAAGTCCTTCGGGATGCGGCTTTTGTTTCAAAATATTTCCTTCCGAATAAACGAGGGGCAGAAAATAGGTTTTGTGGCCAAAAACGGCACCGGAAAAACGTCCCTTCTAAATATAATAGCCGGAAACGATAAAGCGGATACTGGCAATGTTGTTTTCCGAAAAGGCTTAAAAATTGCCTATTTGCCCCAGGAACCCGATTTGGATCCAAAACTTACAGTTGAACAAACCATTTTTTCTTCGGATAACCCGATTCTTAAAGTAATAGCGAATTACGAACACGCTATTGAAAATCCTGAAGACACCGAAACCTATCAAAAAGCGTTCGATGCCATGGACGCCCATCATGCTTGGGATTTTGAAACGCGCTACAAACAGATTCTTTTTAAGCTTAAACTGGAAGATTTACACGCAAGAGTTGGTAGTTTGAGCGGTGGACAGAAAAAGCGTCTCGCTTTGGCGAATGCATTGCTCACAACTCCAGATTTGTTGATAATGGACGAGCCTACCAACCATTTGGACCTGGAAATGATCGAGTGGTTGGAAAATCTTTTTGCGAAGGAAAATTTCACGCTGTTTATGGTTACGCACGACCGCTACTTTTTGGAGCGCGTTTGCAATGAAATTGTGGAACTGGACGAAGGCACGCTTTACAGCTACAAAGGAAATTATAGCTATTACCTCGAAAAACGCGATGCGCGGATAGAAAATGAAGCCACTGAAACGGGAAAAGCGAAGCAACTTTTCAAAAAAGAATTGGAATGGATGCGCCGCCAACCCAAAGCAAGAACCACCAAAAGCAAAAGCAGAATTGACGATTTCCACGAAATAAAGGACCGCGCCAGCAAACGCCGGAATGACCACCAAGTGCAATTGGAATTGAATATGGAGCGTATGGGGACGAAAGTGGTAGAACTTCATAAAATTTCAAAATCGTTTGGTGATAAAGTGCTTTTGGATACGTTTGAATACAACTTCAATCGTGGCGAACGGGTTGGAATTATTGGGAAAAATGGAACCGGAAAATCTACTTTTTTAAATATACTAACAGGCGCTTTAAAACCTGACAGCGGAAAAGTGGTTGTTGGTGAAACGGTTCAGTTTGGCTACTACACCCAAGCAGGAATAAACATAAAGGAAGGCCAGAAAGTAATTGATGTAATCAGGGAATACGGCGATTATATTCCACTAAAAAAAGGACGACAAATTTCGGCATCACAACTTTTGGAGCGGTTTCTTTTCGACCCAAAAAAGCAATATGATTTTGTTGAAAAACTGAGCGGTGGCGAGCGCAAAAGGCTTTATTTGTGCACCGTTTTAATAAAAAACCCAAACTTTTTGATTCTGGATGAACCTACGAATGATCTTGATATTGTTACGCTAAATGTTTTGGAAAGTTTCCTTTTGGACTTCCCAGGTTGTCTTTTGGTAGTGAGCCATGACCGTTATTTTATGGATAAAATTGTGGATCACCTTTTTGTTTTTAGAGGCAATGCCGAAGTAGAGGATTTCCCTGGAAATTATACCGACTTTAGAGTTTATGAAGACAGTAATATTCAAGAAAAGCGTGAGGCCAGCGAGGCGGCTCCAAAGGTGAAAAAAGATTGGAAGCAAGACGTCAGTCCCGCAAAACTAAGCTATAACGAGCAGAAAGAGTACCAAAAACTGGAAAAGGAAATAGCAAATCTTGAAAAAAACCGTGAGGAACTTCAAAATAAATTCGCCACCGAAAACTGGGACGGTCCAGAAATAGACAAACAATCTATAAAACTTCAAGAAATTATAGATAAGATTGAAAAGAAGACCGAACGATGGTTCGAGCTTTCTTCTAAAATGGAATAAAAGCTATAGGCTGTAAGCCATAGGCCGTAAGCTATAGGCTGTAAGCTATAGGCCGTAAGCAACTAATCTTGAAATATGTATTTTAGCCTAAAGCTTACAGCTTAAAGCCTTAAAAAATGATCCA
This sequence comes from Aequorivita sp., assembly GCA_020435865.1. Classification (GTDB taxonomy): domain Bacteria; phylum Bacteroidota; class Bacteroidia; order Flavobacteriales; family Flavobacteriaceae; genus Aequorivita. The sequence continues at coordinate 2,010 of JAGQYZ010000376.1, forward strand.
CCAATCAAAAAGCTACATAAAATTTCTTCGTCTTTCCAAAAATAAGCACGGCGTGCACTCGCCTTTTGTGTTTGATTTGGTGACGAAATGTTTTAATGATAAAAAGAAGTATCCTGAGTATGGGGTTTTAAAATCACACCGAAAAGCTTTGCTTAGCGATTCGTCAATGATTGAAATGAAGGATTTTGGCCAGGGTTCTAGGGTCTTCAAGGGGAATTCCCGAAAGGTTTCCGCGGTTGTTAAAAACGCAGGGATGCGAAAGAAACGTCAAAAGCTGCTTTTCCGTTTGGCGAACTACTTTAAAAGCGAAAATATTCTCGAACTTGGAACTTCACTGGGTTTGGGAACGGTTGCACTTTCTCTTTCGAATGAATTTTCTGCAATTAACACTGTGGAAGGTTGCCCAAATACCTTGGGAAAAGCGCAGGAATATTTTGAGAAATTCAATCTGCACAATATCCAAATTCATCAAAAAATCTTTAATGATTTTATTGTGCAAAACGCTTCCGAAAAATATGATCTAATTTTTATAGATGGTGACCACAACGGAGAACGGACGTTTCAATATTTCAATTCACTTATAAAAAATGTGCATAATGATTCAGTATTAATATTTGATGATGTATATTGGAGCAAGGATATGAC
>JAGQYZ010000377.1 GCA_020435865.1 Aequorivita sp.
AAGTGAGTGAAGTGATTACCGAAACACTTCCAAACACTTTTATTCTGGCGGTTTCTGCAATTGTAATCGCAATGATTATTGGTGTTTTTTTGGGAATTATTTCGGTGCTTTTCAAAGACGGTTTTATTGATAAAATAATTCAATTGGTAAGTACTTTAGGAATGAGCGTTCCTTCTTTTTTCAGTGCAATTATTTTTGCGTGGATTTTCGGTTTTTTACTTCACAAATACACAAATTTGAATATGACCGGAAGTTTATATGAAGTGGATGATTTCGGCAACGGAAAGTACATTCAATGGAAAAATTTGATACTTCCCGCAATTGTTTTGGGAATCCGTCCGCTGGCCGTTGTTAGTCAATTAATGCGCAACTCGTTGCTTGAGGTTTTGAATCAAGATTACATTCGTACAGCAAAAGCAAAAGGGCTTTCATTTTATCAAATTATAAAAAGGCATGCATTGAAAAACTCGATGAATCCTGTAATTACTGCAATTTCAGGTTGGTTTGCATCTATGCTTGCAGGAGCTGTTTTTGTGGAATATATTTTCGGGTGGAACGGTTTGGGGAAGGAAATTGTAAATGCATTAAACACCTTAGATTTGCCTGTAATTATGGGCGCCGTAATTGTTATAGCCACATTGTTTATAATAATCAATATTTTTGTGGATATAATTTACGGTTGGCTTGACCCTAAAATCAGTCGGCAGTGATTGGTTTTCAGTCGTCAGTGTTCAGTAAGCAGTAACTTTGTAAACCTATCAAGAGTATTAATATATCAATGTCATAATATGAAATCAGTATTTGTTCTTTTACTTTTTATTTCTTTTGCCCAAGCACAGCAAAAATCCTTTTCCGAAACTGCGTTGAGTGATGTATTTTTTTCTGAAAATGGAAAGGAAATGTCCTTTTCTGAAATACTTCAACAGTACAAAGGGAAAACCATTTTTATAGACGTATGGGCTAGTTGGTGCAAGGATTGTATCGCTGGAATGCCGAAAGTGCAAAAGCTTCGCGAAGAAAAGCCAGAAATTGTTTTCCTGTTCCTTTCATTGGACAAAGAAACTGAAAGTTGGAAACACGGAATTGAAAAGTATGGCGTTGTTGGTGAAAATTATTTTGTACCAGCAGGCTGGAAAGGACCGTTCTGTTCTTCCATAGATTTAGACTGGATTCCGAGATATATGGTTTTAAACCCTAAAGGAGAAATTAGCCTCTACAAAGCCATAGAAACAAATGATGAAAATCTTTTAAAAGCATTGAAATGAGAAAAAAAATAGTAGCAGGAAACTGGAAAATGTACAAAAATTTGGCTGAAACTGAAATGTTTTTGGTTGATTTAAAAAAGCAGGTATTTCCAGAGAATGTAGTAGTAATGATAGCTCCATCTTTTACAAATTTGAACCAAGCGTTCAAATCTTTGCGAGAGCATCCTGTGACTGTTGTTGCACAAAATATGCACCAAAATAATGAAGGCGCATTTACGGGTGAAATATCTGCGAATATGTTGAAAAGTGTAGGGGTAAATACTGTTGTTTTAGGCCATAGCGAGCGTCGTGCTTACTTTAAAGAAAGTAGTGCTATTCTTGCCGAAAAAGTGAATACTGCGCTTGAAAATGAAATGACGGTTATTTTCTGTATAGGCGAAGAACTCGATGACAGAAAAAAAGGAAGCCATTTTGAATTGATAAAAGCCCAGCTTTCTGAAGGACTTTTTCATGTTTCCAATGATGCTTGGGAAAATATAATCATTGCATACGAACCCGTTTGGGCAATAGGAACTGGCGAAACTGCAAGCCCAGAACAGGCGCAGGAAATGCATAAATTCATAAGAAAAACTGTGGCTGAAAACTACCCTGAAGAAATAGCTAATAAAGTTTCAATCCTTTATGGTGGAAGTGTAAAACCAGACAATGCTTCTGAAATTTTTGGACAAGCTGATGTTGACGGGGGCTTAATTGGCGGCGCTTCACTGCAAGTAGATAGTTTTATGAAAATTGTAAATTCTTTTTAATGTCGCAGATTTATATTGGGTACGATTTTAAAGTAGCTCCACTTCAGCCAGGAACAGAAATTTTGATTGCAGAGTTGGGTTACGCAGGTTTTGAAAGTTTTGTGGAAACAGATGAAGGGGTTACGGCATATATTCAAAAAGACGAGTGGAATAATGCTATTTTGGAAGCTATAAATATTCTTGATTCTGATGACTTCAAAATTGAATATACTTTTTCAGAAATAGAACAAATCAACTGGAATTCGGAATGGGAAAAAAACTTTGACCCAATTGAAGTAGATGGCAAATGTACTGTCCGGGCACCATTTCACCCAGCTAAAAATTTTGAGTATGAAATTGTAATCGAGCCCAAAATGTCTTTTGGTACGGGTCATCATGAAACCACTTTTATGATGCTGCAGTTTATTTTGGAAAATGATTTTGAAGGAAAGTCTATACTCGATATGGGTTGCGGAACGGCAGTTTTGGCTATTTTGGCCGAAATGCGGGGCGCTTCAAAAGTGGATGCCATTGATATTGATGCATGGTGTTTTGAGAATTCCTTGGAAAACATTCAGAGAAATAATTGTGAAAATATTTCAGTCTTTCTTGGCGACGCTTCGTTGCTTTCGGGCAAAATGTACGATGTAATTATAGCCAACATCAACAGAAATATTCTTTTGAATGATATGGAGGCCTATAGAAAATGTATAGATAACGGCGGAACACTTTACCTAAGTGGGTTTTATTTGGAAGATTTACCAATTATAAAAGAATCTTGCAATAATCTAGGATTCACTTTCGTTGAAAATAAAGAAAAAAATAATTGGGTTGCCACGAAGTTTAAAATTTCGTAAATTTCATTTGTTTTTAGGAATTTTGTAAATGTTATGAGTACTAAAGAAAAGATTCAAGAAGATGTATCAGTTGCCGAAAAGGAAAGCAATCAAAATGAAATCGTGCTTTACAATGATGATGTAAACACATTTGACCACGTAATAAACAGTTTGATATTTGCTTGTGAACACACGCCAGAACAGGCCGAACAATGTTCCATTATTGTTCATTACAAGGGAAAATGTACAGTAAAAACGGGTGAATTTAACGAATTAAAGCCACGCTGTACAATGCTTTTGGAGGCTGGGCTAAGTGCGGAAATAATATAATCTATTTAAGATAAATTAAAAAAATAACTTCACTCTTAAAATAAAAAAACCACGCTTTTTAAAACGTGGTTTTTGTTTTTGTGACCTTGCCAGGATTCAAACCTGGAACCTCCTGAGCCGTAATCAGGTGCGCTATTCAGTTGCGCCACAAGGCCATAATTAATTTCGCTTTAAGCGGGTGCAAATATATTTCTTTTTAAATTGCAAGGCAAATTAATACTTGTAAAAAAATGAATTTATCAGAATATATTCGGAATATTGAAGATTTTCCAAAAGCAGGGGTTCGCTTTAAAGATATTACTCCGTTGCTTGCAAATAGCGGAGCAATGGAAAGTTGTTTGCTACAACTGATGGCTCTTGTAGGCTCTCAAAAGATTGATAAAGTTGCAGCTATAGAATCTCGTGGGTTTTTCTTCGGAACACTTTTGGCCCAAAAACTCAATGCCGGATTCGTACCAATCAGAAAACCCGGTAAACTTCCTTACACAACTTTGAAAGAACCCTATTTGTTAGAGTATGGAATGGATGCATTGGAAATTCATGAAGATGCAATTAAAAAAGGAGAACGTGTTTTGTTGCATGACGACGTTTTGGCAACTGGTGGTACTGCAAGGGCGGCTTGTAATTTAATAGAAAGTTTGGGGGGTGAAGTTGTGCAATGCAATTTCTTACTTGAACTTGAATTTTTGAATGGGATTAAAAAATTACAAAATCATTCAGTCCATTCATTGTTGAAATATTAATCCAAAGCGTTTTTGGTAACCCATAGTTTATAGGCGAATATTGCCATTTGAAACTTTGAGGCTTTGGCCAAATCTACATTATTCTTTGTAAAACTAGGCAGTATCTTTTTGTTCACTATTGCCAAAAATTT
>JAGQYZ010000378.1 GCA_020435865.1 Aequorivita sp.
TCAACTCACCCTTTTTAAAGAATTCCTGTTGAGTTTACCAAAATAGTATTAATGTAGGCAGTAACCTTATTTAATTTAAAGAACGTTATGATAAATGCTCCTGCAACAAAAGATCCAAAGCTTGTAGCTTTGCTTCTGTTTCCTGCGTATCGCTAGAATTATCAATTTGCTTTTGCTCTACCTGGGCTGCAAACTGGAGGGCACACATGGCCAGTACATCCTGTTTGTCGCGTACGGCATAACTTTGTTCGAACTTTTTAATCATTTCTTCTATCTTTTTGCTTGCCAAACGTAATCCCTCTTCCTGCGAGGGGTTGATGGTTAAGGGATAAACCCTGTCTGCAATTGATAGTTTTATTTTTAATGGTTCGGCCATTGTTATATTTTTATTCGGAAAGCTGGCTTATACAATGATCAATTTCCCGAACTAGAGCGTTTATCTTGAGTTTAGTTTCTCGTTTATGCTGGTCGCTGCCAAGCATTGAATTTGCTAGTTTTAATGAGTTACATTTTTCGATCCAGTTTTCAATTTCAGTTTCAAATTGTTGCTGTTTCGATTTTAAAACGGTGAGTTCTTCTTCCAATTCCGCATTGGCTTTTTTTAATTTTTCGTGCTTGTTAAGCAGCTTGCCAATCCTATTTTCAAGAGAATCAACTATTTCAGAAAGATTACTCATTAAAATCTGTGTTCAATACTTCTTTCACAAAGTTAGCATACCATCACGAATAAGCAAGCAGTTTTCTATTATTTTTTGTAATATTGACAAATAGTTACAATAAATCATTTCCCCTCCCCTTTTAGTTATAGCGTATTATTAATTTTTACACTATGAAAAAAATTTTATCATTGCTCCTGCTTTTTGGTGGGTTTGCAAATAGTCAAAATAGTATCCCTACAGATTATTTTTCTAACCCGCTGGATATCAATTTAGTACTTGCTGGAAATTTTGGAGAAATGCGCGCCAATCATTTTCACAGCGGTCTTGATATTAAAACAGAACAACGAGAAGGGCTTCCAGTTTATGCACCAGCTGATGGTTATGTTAGCCGAATAGAAGTGCAGCATTATGGCTACGGAAAGGCACTTTACATTCTTCATCCAAACGGATACACTACTGTGTATGGCCACTTGCGAAGCTATGCTGGCGATATTGAAAAGTATGTTAAAGACAACCAATATGCAAAAGAAACTTTTGAAATAGAACTTTTCCCAGATAAAACACTTTTACCAGTGAAAAAAGGAGACATTATTGCGTATAGCGGAAATACTGGTGGTAGCGGTGGCCCACATTTACATTTTGAAATCCGTGATTCTTCACAAAGACCCATGAACCCACTTCTTTTTGGGATAGATATCCCAGATTCAAAAACTCCAATAGTGAGTGCCGTTTTTGCCTATCCCATTGGTGAAGATGCACACGTAAACCAAAGCCAAAACCGAACAAAACTAAGACTAATAAAACAAAAGGACGGCAATTACAAAACTGAAGACATTACAGCTTATGGCAAAATTGGCTTTGGGATTACCACTTATGATCAGCAGAATGGTGCTTCAAACAAAAATGGTAGCTACAAAATCAATACGCGATTTAACGGAACTGAAAAATTTGAAGTGCTTTTTAACAAATTTGCTTTTTCTGAATCGCGCTATTTAAACCGCTATACAGACTACAATTATTACGAAACCAATAAAAGTATGGTTCAAAAACTATTTCGGGAAACAAACAATCCTTTAAGCATTATAACAAAGGAGGACAATAACGGATATATAACCGTAAAAGATAGCCTCGCTTCAATTTACACCATTGAAGTTGAAGATTATAACGGTAATAAAATGCAGGTTTCAATTCCTATTGAAGGAAAAAAGATGGAACTATTAGATCCAAAAATAGTAGAAAAAACAGACGATTATATTTATGCAGACCACGCCACATCCATAACCAAGGGTAAATTCAGCATTTATATACCTGCAAATAGTCTATATGAAGACACTTATTTAGATATAAAAGATGAGGGAGATATTTTGAAATTTCACGAAGATGTAATTCCCATACATAGCAATATTTCAATTAC
>JAGQYZ010000379.1 GCA_020435865.1 Aequorivita sp.
ACCTCTGGGGTGTCCTTATAACGTTTAACGCATTGATTATAAATATCAACAGCTTCGTTTGCATCTCCCCAACCTTCAACGTCCACTTTTTTCTTTTCAAGGTCTTTATACACTTGGAAAAAATGTTCTATTTCCCTTACCAAATGCGGGTTCATATCAGACAGGTCATTCAAGCTGCTCCATATTGGGTCGGAAACAGGAACACAAATTACTTTTTCATCGGGTCCTTTTTCATCGGCCATATGGAACACGCCAATTGGCTTTACTTCCATTACACACATTGGGAAGGTAGGTTCACCACCCAACACCAGTACATCGAGCGGGTCGCCATCCAAAGCAAGGGTTTCTGGAATAAACCCGTAATCTGCAGGATACATCATACTGCTAAAAAGCATACGATCAAAGCGGATTTTCTTTAGCTTGAAATCGTATTCGTATTTGTTACGGCTGCCTTTGGGGATTTCTATCAGTACGTCAAAAGTCTTGTTCATGATCTTTTCTGTAAATTATTTTTGTGGGGGCAAAAGTAGTTATTTTTTTAGTAGTGAGTTTAGTAGTTAGTAGTGAGTAGTGAGTATTTTTAGTGGATTCACTGTTGTTATTTGTTCTCATATAATTGGTATTTTGACAGTTCTTTTCTGCCGTATTTTCCACTATTTTTAATTTGTAGGAAAAAAGGGCTATTTTCTTACATTTTAATGAACTATCTATGGCTTTGCTATGACTTTGCTATGACTTTGCTATGGAGTATCCGCAACTGGGATTTTTAGGAGAAGGCATTATGAGTTTTTAGTGTTTAAAATTTTGAGGGGGCATTGGTAGGATTTTAAGGAAAAAAGCCTTTAAGGTGATATTGTGGATGCGGATTTTGAGGGTTGGGTGATGGATTATTATTAATTCACAAAAATGTGATTTGTAAACAAAGTATGAGGTGCACTCACTAGATTAATGTCAAATTTTAAGGAAGGTTCTACTCTCGAACTTGCATTATGAATTCTAAACGAGATTTGCCAACCTTCATTTAACGAAACCAATAAAGTTGTGTTCGAATTATCTTGGTAAACGATTTCGATTAGTCTTGACGGTAATTTTAATTTAGGTATTCTTGCTTTTGGTTTAATACCTTCAAAAGGTAAATTCAATGTTCCGCTTAAATTGTAAGCTTGAATTTCTACTTTTTTATTTCCCTTGATTACCTTGTAAAAATCTTCGTTTCCAATAAGGTACTGCACGAGGTTATCTGCAACAATACTTGAGTTTTCTTTATCAAGTCTCAAAAGTTCTTTTCTGAAAGCATCTAAAATTGGAATATAAACGACTTGATGCATATTTTCAATCGAAGTCCATTTTGTTGATTTGTCCTTTCCTTTTAGATTCGCCAACATATCAAAAATTGGCTTGATTTCATTAAAGTAATTTTGTGAGCAAGGTACACCTAACCATTTCTCTCCAAAGTCGATGTTCAAGGATAATCTCGAATGCTTTACAGCTCGGTGGTTATTTTTGGCTGAAATTCCAATTTCCCATTTTTGCAAAGAACGGATTATAAGAACATCACGAACATCTCCTGTTTGTCCTGCTTGGTCACTTACGATTTCAAGCACCAAAATATCTTCTTTATTGATGCCATTTGACAATCTTGGCTCAATGTCAATTAAGAAATTTATAGCCGCACTTGCAGTAATTCTGAAAGTATCTTGTTCATTCTCAACGAAACCATCAAAGTATCCTTTTGAGTTGTAATAAGGTTCGTTTTCTGTAATAGAAACGCTCGTAATCTTGTTTAGGCGTTCATAAAATTCTAAAAGCAAAGCATATTCAAATGCTTTTCCGTTTACTGTTTGAGTTGACATACTTTATGATAATGCTTTTTCTAAATCCAATTGTTTCTTTTGGGTTTTGGCGATTTGTTTTCCGGCATTCTCAATTTGAGTTTTTATACTCAATGCCATATGTTTTGCAAGATTAACAGGAACGGCATTTCCAATCATTTTGTAACCTGCTGCTATGTGAGTGTAATGAAAAATAAAACTATCTGGGAACGTTTGTATTCTTGCACATTCACGCACACT
>JAGQYZ010000380.1 GCA_020435865.1 Aequorivita sp.
CAGTTACATCACTTCAAAAAATTACAAAGAGGCATTGGATTTACTGGAAAACAATAAAAATTTTGCTGATGAAGCCGCTTATCAAAAAGTTGCTTTTTACCGAGGAATTGAATTATATAATGAAGCCGACTACAACGAAGCGATTTCTTTTTTTGACAAAAGCTTAAAATATCCTAAAAGCCAAGATTTCACAGCCCGCGCAACTTATTGGAAAGCCGAAAGTGATTACCAACTTTCAAATTTCGAAAAATCGTTGGCAGGTTACAATAAATTTCAACAGATGCCCGGCGCAAAGAATACTTCGGAATATAAAAATTTGAGGTACAATGTGGCTTATAACCAATTCAAACTAAAGAATTATAATGATGCAATTGCCAATTTCAAAAGCTACGTTGGCTCCTCTTCCGCCGAAAATGTTCGAAAAAAAGATGCATATCTGCGTTTGGGTGACAGCTATTTTGTGACCAGCCAATATTGGCCTGCTATGGAAAACTACAATACAGCGATTGAAATGGGTGGCGATAATGATTATGCGCAATTTCAAAAAGCAATTAGTTACGGTTTTGTGGACCGAAGCGAAAAGAAAATTGAGGAACTGATTGCGTTTATAAAAAAATATAATAAATCCGTTTATCGCGATGATGCACTCTACGAATTAGGAAATACCTATGTGGCTCAAAACAAGTCTAACGAAGCTATTTCGGCTTACGATCAATTGGTGCGTGATATTCCGAACAGCAGTTTTGTTTCAAAAGCGTTGCTGAAAAAAGCTTTGATATATGACAATACCGGAAAAAGCAATGATGCGTTGGCAATTTTTAAACGCGTAGCAAAAGATTTCCCTTCCACTCCCGAAGCGTTACAAGCCGTTTCTTCCGCAAAAATAATTTACATAGACCAAGGAAATGTTGACGAATATGCACGTTGGGTAAAAACCTTGGATTACGTGCAAGTGGGCGACACCGAACTTGATGATGCCGCATATTTGGCCGCTGAGCAGCCTTACTTAGAAAACAATCAAAGTCAAGCCAAAGGCAGATTTGAGGATTATTTAAAGCAATTCCCGAACGGGCAGCACGCCCAAAATGCACATTTCTATTTAGGACAAATCTATTTTGCAGACGGAAAAGCAGATCAAGCAATTCCACATTTTGAATATGTAGTGAACCGCGAGCGAAGTGAATTTACTGAACAAGCTTTGGCGCGTGTTTCAGAATTGTATTTGGGTAAAAAGGATTATCGAAACGCTTTAAAATATTTAACGCGTTTGGAAGCCGAAGCAGATTTTCCACAAAACATCATTTTTGCGCAGACAAACAGTATGAGGGCTTCGTATGAATTAAAACAGTACGCTGAAGCGGTAAATTATGCCGAAAAAGTGCTTCAGAATTCAAAAATTGACAATTCAATTAAGAGTGATGCACAAGTAATAATTGCCCGTTCCGCGATGAAAACAAATAACGAAGCAAAAGCCAAAACCGCTTATGCCGAAGTTCAGAAAATTGCAACTGGTGCACTAGCTGCTGAAGCACTTTATTACGATGCCTATTTCAAAAATAAAGAAGGAAATTATGAAGCTTCAAATGCTTCCGTACAGAAATTGGCGAAGGATTACTCCGGCTATAAATTATATGGTGCCAAAGGTTTGGTGCTGATGGCAAAGAATTTTTATGAACTGAAAGACGCTTATCAAGCGACTTATATTTTAGAAAGTGTAACCAAAAATTTCACCGATT
>JAGQYZ010000020.1 GCA_020435865.1 Aequorivita sp.
TTCCCTAATGAAACGCTGATTTATGTTTGCGTAAATAACGCGTGCAAACTGCCCGTGAAAGACACTAAAATTGCAATTGAATCATTAAACAAAAAAGAATAAATTTTATGGAAAAATTTCAGGACTTGGATATTTATATTGAAAAGTATGGACAAAAATTAATTGACTTTCTGCCAAGTTTAATTGGCGCAATTTTAATGCTGCTGATTGGTCTTTGGCTTATAAAACTTATAAATCGTTTCGTAAAAAAGTTTTTTGACAAAACAGAATACGACCCTACATTGGAAAATTTTATAGCCAGCCTAATTAGATGGGGTTTGAAGATTGTGCTTTTTGTGCTGGTTGTAACACAACTTGGAGTAGAATCCGCTTCGTTGGTGGCTATTATTGGTGCAGCAGGCCTTGCCATAGGCTTGGCACTTCAGGGCTCACTTTCAAACTTTGCTGGCGGCGTTTTGATATTATTGTTAAAACCATTCAGAGTTGGTGATTTCATAAGTGCGCAAGGCGTAGAAGGAACGGTGAAAGAAATTTCAATTTTCAATACAAAGGTCAATACGGTGGGCAACCAACTGGCAATTTTGCCAAACGGAAAGCTTAGTAATGATAACATTATCAATTTTACTGGCGAAGAAATCCGTCGTGAGAATTTGTCTTTTGGCATAGGTTATGATGATGATATTAAGCAAGCAAAAGATATTTTGCTTAATTTGATTTCGGAACAAGAAACGGTTTTGAAAATTGAAGGCAAAATGCCGATGGTAGCCGTAGCTGAACTTGGAGATAGTTCTGTAAATTTGACCGTTCGCTATTGGGCAAAAAATGAAGACTTTTGGAACCTGCGTTGGTTCATTTTGGAAGAAGGAAAAGCAAGACTTGAAGCTGCTGGAATTTCAATTCCTTTTCCACAACGCGATGTTCACCATTATAATTTGGAAAAATTAAAAAAATAATGCTTAATTTGTAGAACCTAATAATAAAATTATTATGAAAAAATTAATAACACTTGCACTAATTATTATAGTATCATTCCCAGTACTTTCGCAAGTTGGTAGCAGAACAGTAGGAACAGATATATACGCTAGAACAATAGATCTAAACCAGAAATCTTTGGCTTTTGGACTTACAGAATTACAATTCAATGCAATAAAGGATGAAGCTTATGCAAATCCAAATTTTGTTCAGGGAAAAATATTTCAAGAAGACCAGTTGATAAAAGATGATGTCCCAATGCGTTATAACGCCTATGCAGATGAAATTGAAATCAAGAAAAACGCTTCAGATGAAAGTTATAGTGCTTTAATAAAAGACCCAAATATCTTCGTTAAAATATTCAAAGACATTTACGTTTTCGTTCCCTATAAAGGGAGCAATGAAAAAGGAGGATATTTTAATGTACTGAGCGATGGTAAGACTTATGACCTATATAAAAAGGTAACTGCTACTTTTAAAGAGCCACAAAAAGCGCGAACAAGCTACGAAAGAGATTCACCACCATCTTTCACAAAAACCACTAAATATTATTTAGTTCAGAACGGAACTTTTTTAGAAATGCCAAGTAGCAAATCAAAGTTACTTAAGATGATGGACAAGAAGAAAGATGAGATCAAAAACTATATAAAAAAGAACAACATCGATACCGATAAGGAATCAGATATGATAAAACTGGTTTCCTATTTTGATTCACTTTTATAATTAAAAAAATTAACCCAATATAAATTCCTTTAAATAAAAAGGTTCAAAATAAGCGACATTTTCTATGTCGCTTATTTTGTATTTAGCTTCTGCCAAACTTGCCATATCTGCTGAAGAAGGGAATAATCCATTCTGAAAAATAGCATTTTCGTTTTTGCAAATCTCTTCAAATTTTACAGCGCCATCACCTATAAAAATTGTTTTCCGCTCTTTCAAAAAATCAATAAATGAATTTTCGTTTAAAATTTCGGCCTTTGTTTCACGAATTTGCTTTTTTTCTGCATTGAAAACGCAAGAATACACTTCCATTCTTCGGGCATCAAGTAATGGAATTAGATAGCAATTTTCGCATTGCACTTGCTGCGCCAATACTTCCAAAGTAAGTGTTGAAATTAAAGGAATATCCAATGCAAAACAAAGGCCTTTAGCTGCTGAAACCCCAATCCGTAAGCCTGTATAAGAGCCCGGGCCTTTGCTAACGGCAACAGCATCCAAATTCTTTTTATCAATCTTAGCTTCCTTTAAAACGGCTTCAATAAAAACATGGAGCTTCTCAGCGTGTGAAAATTTTTGGCTATTCTCTTCTCGAATTGCTTTAATTTTACCATCAACTGCAATGGCTACTGAACAATTGGTTGTAGCAGTTTCAAGACACAAAATAATCGCCATTACTTATCTTTTTTATCCTTTTGCAGGTGTGGTAACTTCAACTTTATCACCTTGTTTCAATAATTTTGTTACCGTATTGTAAGGACCAGTTATTACTGTTTCGCTTTCCTTTAATCCAGATAGTATTTCAATGTTTGAATCGTCTTGGATTCCTGTTTTAACAACTCGCAATTTTGCTTCATCGCCTTCCATTAAATAAACGGCTTCAAACTTTTCGGCATTTGTATTTGCAACTTCACCCGTATATGGTTTTTTGGAATCTGTAGTATCTGTTTTTATAACAATGGAACTGATGGGCACACCTATTACGTTTTTCTTTTTATTTGTAATAATATCAACCGTAGCTGTCATTCCCGGACGGAATGGCGAATAACTTTCTGGTTTTCCCTCAGTCAAGTCTTTGTATGATTCTGGCAGAATACTAACCTTTACTTTAAAATTAGTAACCTGATCTGAAGTTAAAGAGCTTTCCGCACTATTTGCTATTTCAGTAACAATGCCTTTAAATTCTCGTTTTAAATAAGCATCTACCTCAACTACCGTTGAATCGCCCACAGCAACTTTTACGATGTCATTTTCATTTACATCTACTTCTACCTCCATATTTTGAAGGTTGGCAACGCGTACAATTTCAGTTCCCGCCATTTGTGCGGTTCCCACTACCCTCTCGCCCAATTCAACAGAAAGCTTTGAAATGGTTCCGCTCATAGGCGCATAAATAGTAGTTCTAGAAAGGTTATCTACAGATTGTTTAACATTTGCCGAAGCACTTTGAACGTTGTAGTAAGCAGCCTTTGCATTGGCTTGGGCCATATCGTAATCTGCAACAGATTTGTCCCATTCAGATTTTGAGATAACCCCTTTTTCAAAAAGCGCTTTATTTCTTTCATAATTCAACCGGGCATTTTTTTCACTTGCCTGTGCTTGTGCATATTGTGCACGAACGTTTTGAAGTCCCGCTTGCGATTGACTCACGGCAGCCTGTATAAGATCGGGATTTATTTTTACTAATAAATCGCCTTTTTCCACTGTTTGCCCTTCTTTAACAGGTTAATCTATAATCTCTCCCGAAACTTCTGAAGAAAGAGCCACTTCAATCTCAGGCTGTATTTTTCCGGTTGCAGCTACGGTTTCAACAATATCTATTGCGGAAATCTGGGTAACTTCTACTTCTTTAAAATCACCAGATTTTCCGAACCACCCAGCTTTTTTTCCAACAAGTAAAATAGCGATTAGTGCCACTACAGCAACAAAAACCCAAACGAGTGTTTTTTTCTTCATATTTTAAAATTTTAATTCACTGGCTGGAACTCCAAAGTAAAGTTCCAACACTTTCAATTTAAAAATATATTCAAATTTAGTTCTGTTTTCTTCAATTTTTGCATTGTCGAAACGTAATTTTGATTGGCTAAAATCAAAAGCATTTGTAAGACCAACATCGTAACGGTCTTTTGCATATTGATATGCCAACTCTTGTGATTCTAAGGCTACAACAGCAGATTCATAAGCCTTTTCTGCACCCTGTGCATCTACATAGGCTTGATACACATTTGACTCCAAATCAAGTTTTGCCTGTTCTAGTTGGTATTCGGTTCTTTTTAAATTGATTTTGCTCCTTTTCACATTATTTCTGACCGATAAACCATTGAATATAGGAATATTCAGTTGCACTCCGTAAGAAATACCATCATTTAAATAGAGTTGCTCTGTATAAGGAAGTGCAGATGTTGAAATTAAAGCGTAATTGGGGGCCACAACCACATCTCCTGTTGCCTCAACCACACCAATAGGCTGAGTTGGCTGATCTGTGTCTATACCACCTTGAAGTATTCTAGGGGCATCAGATTCTCTAGTGTTGTAATTCACAAAACCGCTTAATGAAGGGTAATAATTGCTTCGTGCAAGTTGCAAATCTTTCATTGCAATAGCAGCGTTTTCTTCGGCAATTTTCACTTCGGCGCGATTGTTTTGTGCGGCTTCAATAATTTCTTCAACCGGTTTTTTTGTAATGTCATTTTGAATTATTTCATACCCTTTATCTTCAATATCAAAATGTTCATAATCTTTTATAAGGAGTAATTGCGCCAAGCTTATCAGTGAAATTTTAACTGCATTTTCGGCCACTGTTATTTTCTGTTTTTCACTGGCATCTGTGGCCTTTATTTCCAACAGATCTCCGCGAGGAAGCACTCCCGCATCTACTAGATCATTGGTCCTTTTTAACTGTTCTAACGTAACAATATTCTGGGATTTAGCAACTTCCAGATTTGCTTTGTTTAAAAGAATCTGTAAATATGAATTTGCTACAAGCAACGAAATGTCGTCCTTCATTTTGTCCAAATTGTATTGTGCGGCAAGTTTGACAATAGCAGCCTTCTGGCTTTCGCGGATATTTTTAAGTCCATTAAAAATGGTAATCCCTGCAGTAAGATTATAGGAAGAGTTACGCGTTGTTTGCGATTGTAAAACGCCAGTAGTCACATTTTGTGTTAGCCCAGTATTCCAAGAATTAGAGGCAGAACCATTGAGAGTTGGCAAATAGTTGCCGAACGCATCTTTTTTAGCTAGTTCCGCAGCTTCAGAATCTAGTTCACT
Organism: Aequorivita sp.; assembly: GCA_020435865.1. Lineage (GTDB taxonomy): Bacteria > Bacteroidota > Bacteroidia > Flavobacteriales > Flavobacteriaceae > Aequorivita. The sequence goes on from JAGQYZ010000020.1 coordinate 4,960, forward strand.
TTGTTTTACCGAAATGTTATTTTCAAGTGCATGATTCACACATTCTTGCAAAGTCCATTGTTTTGTTTGGGCTGAGAGTGAAATGCTAAGTATCAAAAAAAAGAAAGGGATTGCTATCTTATTCATAAATTTTCTGTTGTTAAATGAGTCTTTAAAAACACCCGCATGTTACAGTAACAATTGAAAAAATTAAGAGTTTTCCTCAGAACGGGCTTTTTTTCGGCTTCTGTAGATGGCATAACCAACTCCACCGATTAAAAGGTATGGAAAAATCATAAGATAAACGATTCCGTTGTTAATACCTTTGGCCGCCTGTCCACCTTCTTCGCTTTCCAAAACCGCACGGCACATGGCGCATTGGGCATCGGCGGGAAGTGCAACCAGCATAAGAAGAAATAGTATAAAAAGAATTTTGAGTTTCATTTTTGTTTGTTCTGTTATCTTTTTATAAATAATAAGGAGAAATCATTAAATAAACAATCACACCACTTACTGCAACATACAGCCAAAGTGGATATGTGATACGAGCAATTTTTCTATGCATGTAAAATTGTCCCGAAATGGCCCGCACATATGTTATCAATACAAAAGGTATAACGATAATTGACAGTAAGATATGCGTTAATAGAATAAAATAATACACATATTTCAAAATCCCTTCACCACCATATACTGTTGATTCTGAAGTAATATGATAGACTATATAGAGTATCAAAAACAAAACGGAACAGCCAATTGCGGTTTTCATCAATCGCTCGTGCGCTTTTTGATTTCCTTTTCTAATTTTATAAACTGCTGTTATCAGTAAAACAGCAGTTATAGCATTAATGGCGGCATAAATAGGCGGTAGAAAGCCCAACCTTTCCACTCCAGGGATTTTTACTGAAAACAAAGCTGCAACTGCCAAAGGAATAGCAATAGAAAGTATCCAAATCCAAATGTTATATTTTTTTGTATTTTCTGTTGAAGTCTGCATCTGTTATAAAAGGCTTTTTATGTCTTCTTTAAGCATTTGTATCTGTTTATCGTCCAGTCCGTCGTAATAAATCATTGGATTTCCGTTTTCGTCCTTTCGGGAACGAATGTTACCGTTTTGGTCAATCAATGCAAAAAATCCAGAGTGCTCAAAACCGCCTTCAGCATCTGGAACTTGACCAACGTAAAGATTAAATCCCTCATTTGCCAGTTTATATATTTCTTGCTTTTTGCCTGTTAAAAGATGCCATTGAAGTTTTGTGATTCCTTTGTTTTTTGCATATTCCTTTAAAACTTCAGGAGTGTCGTGCTCTGGATCAATGGAAAACGAAGCCATGCCCACTTTTGGATTGCCCAAAAATTCATCTTGAATTTTAATCATGTTCTCAGTCATAATAGGGCAAATGCTAGGGCAAGTAGTGAAGAAAAATTCAATTACATAAACTTTTCCTTCATAGTCTTTATTTGTAATCGTTTTTTTGTTTTGGTCCGTAAAACTGAAAGCTGGCACTGGGCCAATGGTTTCAATATCTGATTTTGAAAGGTTGCCCACGATTTTCGGCACAGCCCAAATTCCAAAAATCAAAATAATGAACGATATGCCTATGTATGAATAATTTTTTTTCACTGTGAAAAATATTTGTTTCAAAAATCTAAAAAAAGGGTCTTTATTTTAAATTTCTCGATCTGATTTATATTGCTTTAAAGCACGTCTGTATTCTGCCAAAAGTACTTTAACATCATCGCTCATTTTGTTGTTTATTTCTGCAATGTTGCTAGAGTCAAAGCCATACATAACACCTAGATCCTCGTCATCTTTTCGGCCGCGAAGGCTTCGTTTTTTGTCTATTATGAAAACATAAGGACTAGACAAATCAGAATCTAAAGCTAAATTAGAATTCAACGATTGAAAGACACGATTAATGTTTTCATCAGAACCAAAAGCGAAGAACCATGCGTCTGTGGGCGCTATCTGTTTCAGTTTTTGTTCAATATTTTTGGCTTGTGTCTCAGTGCCTTCGGGCAATAAAATTACAAATTGAAATTCTTTAAACTCGTGGTTCTTGCTATATATTTTTTGGGCAAGATTATAGGCATAGGCTCTATGTTCTTCTAAATCATTTCCAAAAAAACCCAAAATCGTAATACGGTCTTGTAATTGAACCGGTTTTCCTTCAAGATCTTTAAAACCATCCAACTCAGCAACCACAGGGGTCAATACTGGCAATGGCCTAAAATAGTTGGTACTCATTGCAAAAAAAATGTATGCCGTTATGGGCAGAATAAACAGGATGCCGAGGACTAAATACTTCTTCATTTTTGCAATTTTTTTGCTTTCGCAAAAATACAGGGTAAAAGGGGGCTGGGCAATATTTTTGGTGTTAATTTTAAAAATTCAGATAATAAAAAAAGCCCTACAAAGAGAGCTTTTCATTATTACTATATCTGTTAGGTTTTAAAAATTAAATTTAATATAACCGTTTTTATAAACTTCAAAAATATAATCACCTTCAATCAATACCAGCGCAACCAAATAGGCTATCAAAAACAGGGTGGTCCATATTACGGCCCTACGCAGTCCATTTGTTTCGTCGCGCATGTGCATAAAGTCCCAAGTAATGTAATATGCTTTAAAAAGTGTAAGTATTATGAATATCCAGTTAAGAAGTCTTAGCGCCAAAAAGTGGTGATCCACTAAAAAGTCTGGACGGACTATACCCAAGGCTACTTCTACTGTAGTAACAATGGAAAGTACTACAAATACTCCCCAAATTTTGGTTACGTTTGATTTGAACTTTAAAGCTCCTCTAAAGATTTCTAGTTTATGTTCTTGTTCGTGTGCCATTTTTCTGTTATAATAATTTTATACAAGATAAAAGAATGTAAATACAAATACCCATACCAAATCCACAAAGTGCCAGTACAGTCCTACTTTTTCAACCATTTCATAATGGCCTCGGCGTTCGTAGGTTCCCAAGATTACATTAAAAAATATAATACAGTTAATCAATACCCCAGTAGCCACGTGAAAACCGTGAAAACCAGTAATAAAGAAGAAAAAGTCTGCAAATAATGGGTGGCCATATTCATTGTGGCGAAGGTTTGCACCTTCCACAACCATAGCGCCATCATTTACAACTTTTGCAATGGATTCTTCTCTGTTTAAAACAATGTGATGCCCGTGTTCATCTTTATGTTGAATCCTTACCAAAAGATTGTCATTTGCTAAGAAACCTTCTTTTACTTGTTCAAAAGAAACACTTGGATAATATTCAGGCTCGCCTTCAAACCAAATACCGTTTTCTCGAGTTTGTTCTGTTCTTTCACCAGTTGCTGGTGCAGCAAAATCGCGCAGTGCAACGCGCTCTCCTTCTTTATCTAAAAACTGAATAATCTGTCCTCCTTTAGTTTCTATTGCTCCAAAATCTCCTTTTATAAAAGTATTCCACTCCCAAGCTTGTGAGCCCAAGAAAATAAGGCCCCCAATAATGGTAAGGAATAAATAGAGAATCACTTTATTTTGTTTCATTTTATGACCAGCATCTACGGCTAAAACCATAGTTACCGATGAAAAAATCAAAATAAAGGTCATAAACGCCACATAATACATTGGCGCATCTACCCCGTGGAGGAATGGAAAGTGAGTGAACACTTGATCCGGAATGGGCCAAGCATCTACAAATTTGAATCTTGAAAATCCGTAAGAGGCAAGAAATCCTGAAAAAGTCAAAGCATCAGAAACGATGAAAAACCACATCATCATCTTACCATAACTTGCTTTAAGTGGCTGGTTTCCTCCGCCCCAGGTTTTTCCTTCAGTACCTGTTTTAACAACAGTAGCTTCCATAAAAATAATTTGGTTTTAAATAAGGTTCAAAAATACGTTTAATTTTTATTTAACGAAATATAAAAATAAAAACAGGTAAATCCATACTACATCCACAAAATGCCAAAAAGTTGCAGCTAGTTCAACACCAAGGGTTTTACCGTTTTCATATTTTAGTTTATAATGATTATAAATTACAACTAAAAGAGCTATAAGCCCTGCAAAAACGTGTGCCATATGAAGCAAAACCACTAAATATATAAATGACGTGGTAATGCTGCTTGTTGGTCCTGTAAAGTTATAGCCACTTTCAATAATCTCGGAAAACCCGACAAATTGAAAAACAACAAACAGAACTCCTAATAAAAAGGTGGAAATCAAAAAAACCATTCCGAGTGCATTTTTTTGCTTTTTGATAAATCGAAGCGCAAAAAACATTGTAAAACTACTTACTATTATTAAAGCAAGACTAATGTAGAATGCCTGTGGAATTTCAAAATTAGAAATCCAGTCTGGCCTTTCCTTACTAACAACATATGCACTGGTAAGTCCAGCGAAACTCATTGTTAAGCTAATAATTCCGAACCAGAGTATGTTTTTTTTTGCTCTGTTTCTTTTGACCTCTTCTGTTCCTTCGGTTAAATCCATTTTATATTTTGTCTATATCGTTAATTCGGGAGTTGTTTTTTACTCATTGGTCATCAAGTTCCCAGTTTCTATTATCTTATAAATTTATCAGCAACATAAATTATTTGCAACAATGTAATATAGCTTACACTTGCAAGCATAAGCTGTTTGGCAACTTTTGATGTTTTTTCTTTGTAAAGGCGAATGGCGTAATAGATAAGTCCAATTCCCAAAAGACCTATCAAAATTCCAGAAATTGGTGTCAAGTAAAGTTTTCCTGTAATTCCTAAAACTGGAATAAGCGAAACAAGAACCGTCCAAATTGTGTATAAAATTACTTGAATTGCAGTTCCTTTATCGCGCTTTCCGTTGGGAAGCATAAAGAAACCTCCTTTTTCATAATCCTCAAAAAGAAACCAGCCGATGGCCCAAAAGTGTGGAAACTGCCAAAAAAATTGAATCATAAACAAGGTGCCCGGTTCAATGCCAAATTTGCCCGTAGCAGCAACCCAGCCTAGCATAAACGGAATGGCTCCAGGAAACGCGCCCACAAAAACTGAAAGTGGTGTTTTTGTTTTTAAAGGTGTGTAAAGACTGACATACATGAAAATGGAAATAGCGCCAAACATTGCGGTTATTGGGTTGATGGAATAAAGTACCACTATACCTACAACAGTTAAAATAGCAGCAAGAACAAAGGCCGTTTGAACACTCATTTGCCCCGCAGGAAGCGGCCTGTTTTTGGTGCGGTCCATTAGTGCATCTAGGTCTCGCTCTATTATTTGGTTATAAACATTAGAAGCACCTACCATACAGTACCCTCCCACACACAACAAGAAAAGTATATAAAAATCAATAGAATCTGCCCCTAACAAATAACCCGCAACTGAGGAAAATACAACGCTAACAGAAAGTCGAAATTTAGTAATTTCGATAAAATTCCTAATAACGGATTGAGTAATTGATTGTGGTTGAGTAATGGACAAGCTCATTATTTTTGGCTGCGCAAAGATACGCTTCCTGTATTTTTTCCACAATATATTCTTGAGAATCTTATGCTTTTATTTCAAGCATTTTTAGTATTTTCAACCAATATTAAAACTAAAAAAATATGTTTTCAAAATTTATCCTAAATACTTCTTTTTTATTTTTTGTTTTAACAACATTCGCACAAACCGATACCGGACAGAAGGTAAATACTGTACTTATAAAAGTGAGTGACAATATCTATATGCTGAAAGGTAATGGCGGTAACATTGGGCTGAGTTTTGGCGGTGATGGTATATTTATGATTGATGACCAATATACAGATGGCATTGAACAAATTCAAGAAGACATTAAGAAAAAGAGTGATAAACCAGTTAGGTTTTTAGTAAACACACATTTTCATGGAGACCATACTGGCGGAAACGCCGCAATGGCTCAGACTGGAACCGTGATTTTTTCACAAGAGAATGTCCGCAACCGTTTAGAGGAGATATTACGTCGCGAAAAGAAGAAAATACCAATGGAGAGTCTTCCAATTGTTACTTTTTCTGAAGACCTTACCTTTCATTTTAATGGAGAAAAAATATATGTTTTCCATGTACATAACGCCCATACAGATGGCGATGCAATGGTTTATTTTACGGATAGCAACGTTTTGCATACCGGGGACGTTTTTTTTAACGGAAAATATCCGTTCATTGATATTGAAAATGGAGGAAGCTTGAGGGGTTGTATTGAAGGCCTGAAAAAAGCGATGCTGTTAATAAATGAAGACACTAAAATTATTCCCGGCCATGGCGATGTAGGCACTTATAAAGATCTTCAGAATGCTATGGACATGCTGACTATTATTTACAAGAGGGTTTTTGCAAATTATATGAACAAAAAGACCGAAGATGAGGTTGCAAAAATGACCGATTTAACTAAGGAATATGATGATAAAGGATATGGATCAGGCTTTATAAAAACCGAAGCTTTTTTAAGAATGGTTTACAAAAGTGTTGCCGCTGAACGAAAACCTATTGAAGACAACGCAGAAAAAAACAGGCAAGCACGTGAAAAAATGATGAAAGAGCAAAAAGAGGAAAAAGAGAAAAATTAATTACAAAAAACTTTTCTTTGATTCAGCTTGATTTGCTTTGGTCTGGCTTCATTAAAAATCATAATACCAATTAAACAAATCTGTACGTATTCCAAAATTTACCCAAGTGGTTTGATTTTTAAATACGGTCTCGGTATCAACCGTTGGGTCAAAATTTCTAAAAATAAAGCTTCCATAAATCTTTAAGTTGGTCGCTGGGTTTATAACGTAGCCAGCTTGCAATTCAGCGTGGAAAAAATTAGTTGTGTTTCCTTGGGCCACATCATTGCCATCATCAGAAACACGGTCGTCTTCACTTCCGTAAATATTTCCTCCATAAAAATATGAATCTTCTGGTGTATTGAATTCAAAACCACGTTTAGCAATTATAAACTTTGCATCACCATAAATTCTTCCATTTTGGTAGCGTGCTATAGTAATAAATTCAGAAAAATTGGCGCCAAGGGTATGCGCCATAGATTGATTGTTATGTCCATAATTAAGCACTACGGTATTATGTGAATAGGTATAGGGTCTTACCCTGTTGTACTCGGCTTGCAAAAAAAGATTTTTTAATCCAAAGGCATCGTAATATTTCAACCCAAGCTGATAGCCTGTTTTATTTTTATAGCTTCCCTTTCCTCCAAATACATCACTAGTAGAAAATTCATCAATAATAAATTGACCATACCCATTTATGCGGTCATTCACTTTATATTTTGCACTGATACCAATCAAAGCATTACCACCTCTAGATCCTGTTGAAAACTCAATGGCACGGTAAAAAATTATTGGGTTGAGATAGTTAAAATCAAAACCACGATTGTTATCATTTTGCCAAAGTACAGATTCAAAGAGACCAATATTCAACCGTTTTGTGATGTTATAGCTCAAATAATGGTTTGCCATATATTTTGTTC
>JAGQYZ010000021.1 GCA_020435865.1 Aequorivita sp.
GTTGTTTTTTTTATATAAAAAAAACAACTTTCAACTTAACAATAAAAAGATATTGATCCTGCTGCTTTCTGTTTTGCTTTATGGCATAATAGTTGAGATATTACAAGGGCTGCTAACAATTTCACGAAGTGCAGATATTTTTGATGTAGCCGCAAACTTATTAGGTTCATTAATTGGAATCTATTTTTTCAAGAGCATAAAAAATAAATTAAAAACTTAATTTTACAATTAAGTTTTAGAATGAATGATAATTTCTATATTTTAGCAACAAGTTAAACCCACTATTATGGAACCCAAAAAAAATCCAAAAGCAGACGTTAGTCGAAGGAGTATGCTTTTTTTCCAACTCGGAATGGTTGTTATGCTTTTCCTTGCTTGGCAAGCAATTGAATGGAAATCTTATGACAAATCCGACAATGACTTTGGAAAATTAGATGTAGGTGAAGATCTTGAAGAAGAAATCCCGATTACACAACAATTGACACCTCCACCACCTCCACCACCTCCACCACCAGCTCCAGAGGTTATTGAGGTTATGGAAGACGAAGAAGAGGAACCAGAAACCATTATAGAATCTACCGAAGCAAAACAAGATGAAAAAATTGTTGAGGTTAAGGAGATTAAAGAAGAGGTTGTTGAGGAAGAAATAGCCGATGTTCCTTTCGCAGTAATTGAAAATGTGCCAATTTATCCTGGCTGTGAGAATGAAAAAGGTAATGAAGCAAAAAAGAAATGCATGTCATCAAAGATTAGTGATTTCATCAACAAAAAGTTTAATACTGATTTAGCTTCAGATCTTGGTTTAGATGGTAGACAACGAATTGCCGTTCAGTTTAAGATTGATAAAAACGGAAAGGTTGTAGATGTTCGCGCACGTGCCCCACATCCAAGACTCGAAAAAGAAGCCATTAGCGTTGTACAATCACTACCAGATATGACACCTGGTAAACAACGCGGTAAACCAGTTGGGGTACTTTATTCCCTACCAATAGTTTTCGATATACAATAAATAGATTTAAAATTTTCTAAAACCCTGTATTTGCACCAGTAAATACAGGGTTTTTTAGTTTTGGCACAACAGTTGTGTTTCATAAAAGTGTAACCTTTTTAAATTATTACATTATGAAAGCAACAGCAAAGAATACCCGAAGCAAAAGAAGCCAAAAGAAGGAAATCAATATCAAATGGAATTCACGTTTATTTTTCCAAATTGGTGTTATTGCCAGTTTGCTATTTGTTTTCTTCGTAATGCAAACTAATTTTGAATTGAAGATTGCGGAATTTAAACATCCATCTTCGAATGGCTTGGAAGAACCGCCGGTGATTACTTATGTATTAGATATACCTAAACCTGTAGAACCAGTTAAAAAGGTAATTGAAAAACGGGAGCCAATACAAAAAGTTGTAAAAACCAATACTTTTATTGTGAAACCAAATACAACTACTGATGTTGAAACGCCAATTGCAGCTACTGACATCCCCATAATTGAAACACCAGTACTTAATGTAAATACTCAAGTGCCCATAGTGGACACTAATCCAAGGAATATGATAAACGTAGAGTTTGTCCCAGTTTTTCCTGGTTGTGAATCTTTGGTTACAAATGCTGAAAAGGTGGAATGTATGTCTTCTAAAATAAATTCATTTATTAATAAAAATTTCAGGAAGGAAGTGCTCGAAGGCCTGAACGCAAACGAGATGTATAGGATTTATGTAAACTTCAAAATAGATTCGAAAGGATATGTGACTGATGTAATAGCAAATTCAAAAAATCATAACCTAAAAGATGAAGCACTGCGTGTAATCAAAAATTTACCGACTATGAAACCAGGTAAACAGGGAGATAAAAATGTGGATGTGCTATACACAGTGCCTATCATTTTTAAGATTCAATAGGTATTTAAATTAAAAAACGAAGGCTCTCAATTAAAAAGGGAGCCTTTTTTGAATTCTGTCATTACAAAAAAACTGTATCTTTCGGAATTAAACAGTCAAACCCCGATGAAACAGTTTATATTTCTTTTTGCTTTTTGTTTTTCAGTAGTTTCTTTTTCTCAGGTTCCTTCTGCTCAATATGAAAAATATCCAGTTTTTAAGGAATGTGCCAACGCAGATGTTGATGTTTTAGAAAGTTGTTTTAAAAACACGCTGCAGCAGTTCATTTTTGAAAACTTCAAAGTTCCAGAAAAAGTTTTTTCAGAAAATTATAAAGGAAATGTAAATGTGCTTTTTGAAGTCACAAAAGAAGGAAAGTTCAAAGTATTATATGTTGATGGAATATATGATGAATTAAAAGAAGAGGCAAAAAGGGTTTTTGAATCACTTCCCGAATTGGAACCTGCTACCTATAATGGTTCTCCTGCTTATGTGCAATTTACTTTACCTATTGCTATTCCACTTGTTGCGCCAGGTGAAAGCATTATTCAGACATCTGAAATTTCAAAGAAAAATGAAAGAGAGGCATTGATTAATGAATATGACGCGCTTGAAAATCTTCCTTATAATAATGAAGAGTACAAAAGCAATATAAACATTCCGCTTTCACATCATAATTACAGTCTGTTTGATCCAGCTTTAAATCGAGTTGGTCTGAACAATCACACTGCCCAAAAGCCTTATGTTTATAGTGAAGTAAATAAATATTACGATTTTGAAGAGGAAAATAAAGCGCTTTTAAAAAGCAAGACTTCGTGGTTTGGCAGAAAACTTTGGAACGAACATCTTGTTACAATTAAAGGCAAAGACTATTGGCTAACTCTTGACGCTGGCGTAGATTTACAGGCAGGAAAAGATTTTGATGCAAATATTGACACGTACAATAACACCCGCTTGGCTTATACACAGGGAAGCATTGGGAAACAAATTGGTTTTTTTGGTGTTATCTATGAAAGCCAAGGTCGTTTTGCAGATTATTTTAACAGATATGCCGAGTCCATTCGACCAGATGGGGGGAACCCAGCCATCATTCCAGGGCGGGGTATAGCAAAGCAGTTCAGATCGGACTCTTATGACTATCCTATTGCAACAGGACATATTTCCTATACGCCTTCAAAATACTTCAACATTCAGTTGGGCCATGGCAAAACCTTTCTTGGAGATGG
>JAGQYZ010000381.1 GCA_020435865.1 Aequorivita sp.
TCCGGAAACTAGTACTCGATAGGGTTTTATTGAAGTAAATTGTACAGTATCACCCAAATTATACGACCAAAGTCCGGCGTTTGTTGAAATGATCATTACGTAATTCACGCCTATTTTCACTTCACCAATCGTCAAACGTTTCGGGTTTTCGTCAAAAAAAGTGGTTGCTTCTATAAATTCATAAAAGATTCCTGAATTTAAAAGTAACAACATTCCCTTTTCCTTTTGGCTGTCTTGAAAGGCAAAAAAACCTTCACTGGCTGGAAAAAGTTCTATACTGTCAACTTTTCTACCTATTAATTTTTCAAATTTGGCACGATAAGGCTCAAAGTTTACGCCGCCGTAAATGAATAAGTTGAAGTTTTTGAAAAGTTCACCAACCTTTTTTCCGGTATTCTTTTGAAGTTTTTCAAAATACATCTGCACCCAAGACGGAATGCCGCTTATAACGGTCATATCTTCATTTTTGGTTTCTTCAACGATTGCATCCACCTTGGTTTCCCAATCTTCGATGCAGTTTGTTTCCCAACTCGGCAAACGGTTTTTTTGAAGATAAGCAGGTACGTAATGTGCAACAATCCCCGAGAGGCGGCCCGTTTTTATCCCATTCTTTTCCTGCATTTCTGGGCTTCCCTGAAGAAAAATCATTTTGCCATCCACAAATTTGACGTTCCCCGTATCATTTATGTAGCAAAGAATTGCATTTCGTGCGGCTTCAATATGATGTGGCATAGATTCCTTTGTTAGTGGAATGTATTTGGCGCCCGAAGTTGTGCCTGAAGTTTTTGCGAAATAGAGCGGCTTGCCTAGCCAAAGCACATTTTCCTCTCCAGAAACCACCCGATCAATATAGGGTTTCAAATCTTCGTAATCTCGAATAGGAACGTGTGCTGCAAAATCTTTAAACGAGCTAATACTTTCAAAACCATGATCTTTTCCAAAGGCCGTGCCTTTTGCGTTAGAAATAAGTTCCTCAAAAACTTTTTGTTGTGTTTCTACAGGGTTTGAAGCCCATCTTTGAATTTGGGTTACAACAATTTTGGCAAAGCCCTTTGCTGCTATGGATTTTAGTGACATAGGCTCTCAATCAAAATCTATGAAACTTGTAGGATTGACCGGAAATCCATTGCGCCACAATTCAAAATGTAAGTGTGGTCCAGTTGTAAGTTCGCCCGTATTGCCAACAGTTGCTATTACTTCTCCGGCTTTTACAATTTCGCCCTGTTCCTTGGTTAGCATCGCATTGTGCTTATAAACCGAGATAAGGTTATTGCTGTGCTCCAAAATAATTACATAACCTGTCTGTGCTGTCCATTCTGCAAAAATTACAGTGCCATCTGCAACAGCTTTAACTGGCGAATCCGAAGCCGTAACAATATCAACGGCATAATGCTTTGTCTTGGAATTATAAGGCTCTGAAATGGCTCCTTTTACAGGTGCGAACAAAGCGTGTTCCTGCACTTGAGGTGTAATAAGAGGATTATATTTATCCTCCTTTGCCACTTCTTCACGCAAAAGTGAATCTTTCCTGGAAATTCTAATTAAAACCGAAGGATCTGTTTTGGCTACTTCAATGATAGAATCCTTATTGAAATCCACCGATTTTACATCGCCTGTAAGCACTTTTTTGATTGAAGCGAGGTATTGTTCATTTACATCAAGAATCTTTTGTAAAGAATCTGTTTGATAGGCCAACTGAGTAGCTTTCTTCTTTAAAGTAGTGGAGGAATATCCTGGAATATATTCGCGAAGCGGGGTAAAGGCAATAATAAAAGTGGTTGCCAAAATAAGAAACAGCGCAAAAAGGGTGCTGAAAACAAATACATTCAATCTATTTAACTTAAAAGAAAAGCGTTCCTCAAATGTTTCTTCGTTAAGAATTACCAATCGATATTTGTGCAATAACTTCCTTTTGAACCGTTTGGCACCTTTTTCTTTGTTTGTCATATTGCGCAATTACTTTTTACAAATATAAAATAAACTATAGCCACACAAGCTAAAGTTACCCTCAAAACGTTGTATCTAAACATTTCTTGTTACCTTTGTGAAATTAAATTTAGAAATTATGAACGCATTATTTATTCCCTTAGGTGTTGTTGGCCCTTGGCAGATTATTTTGATAGTAGTAATTGTATTGCTGCTTTTTGGCGGAAAGAAAATTCCAGAACTGATGCGAGGTTTGGGCAGTGGCCTTAAAGAATTCAAGGATGCTTCCAAAGACGATACTACCGATAAGAAAATTGACGAGAACAAATAAATCTCGTTATAAATTTTTAAAGAGCCTTTCATTTCTTAAAATGAAAGGCTCTTTATTTTTGAACCCTATTCTAGTTTTGCGGTCTGTAGTATAGATTCCAACTCAAATTGAAGATCTCTTTTGGCCGCACTAGGAGCGTAGGTAAAACCTTCTAAAATTAAATAACGATTGTTTTTTTCGTCTCTAATCGCAAAATTTATAAAAGGACCACCCATCCAAGCGTCTTTCACTTCCCAGGTTCCTTTGGTTTCATAAGCAAATTTTCCGTCTATCTCCGTTTTGAAAATATACGGGGCATAGGCGTCTTCAGTAATAAATTGGCCTTCATCTTCAACTGGCAGTAATTTGCTTCCTATAGAATCACGGATTTTTATAATATCGCTAACTGCGGTGCTATCGCTTGTAATCATTGACAAAGGAACTTCATAAACCAGAATATTGGTGGTTCCATCCTTCAAATCTTTTCGCATCCAGAAAAAGCTGTCTGTAGCTTTTGCAATTCGATATGCGCTTGGAATTTGCATACTCACCCCCATTGCTTTACGCAAAGAATCTGTTTTCATTAATGAAATAGAGGTTCTGCGTTGTCTTTCCTTTATTTCGGAAGCGTGAAAGGATTCAATTATCTTGGCAGCGTTTTTATTTATTAGTTCTACCAGTTTTTCTTCAGAAGTAGCTTTAATTAATGCTCCTGACTGTGGTTTAGCATATTCGTCTTTGGCAATGGTAACTTTGTCTTCATCACTAAGAACTACATATAAAAAAAGCCTGTTGCTTCTCGCAAAACCTGTAAAAGCCTCTGGAGGCATTTGGTTCATAGAAAACAGTGGCTCGTCTTGAGGAAGACCGTCTGTGGGAGCCGCAAAATTATTGCGAATTGCTTCCCCAACAATGCCATTCCATAAATCATTAGGTGTGATAATCTGTAGCGAATTAATGTTACCTACAGAATCTGGAAGGAGCGTTTTGTCCTTTTTGCCACTCTCATTGCAAGAAGTAAATGCAAAAAAAAGTGAAAACAATACAAAGTAAATGGGTTTCATTAAAAGGATGTTTTTAAGGAACTATCCTTTATAAATTTTTAGTTTAGTTCCAGGCTTTAAGTTAGAGCCACTAATATCGTTCCATTTTTTTATATTTTGTACAGAAACTCCAGGAAACTTTTGTGAAATACTCCATAATGAATCCCCATTGCGCACTGTATATGTTTTTTCTGAGGAATTATTTTTTGAACTTGTACTGTTCGCCGCAATATCCCGTGAACTATTTTTAGGGTAGATAATCAAGTTTTGACCCACTTTAACTGTATTGCTACGCATACCGTTCCAGTTTTTTATTTGGCTCACGCCCACGCCATAACGTTCGGCAATACGTCCCAAATAATCACCTCTTTTTACACGGTAACGGATTTTTTCTGGTTGTTCATAAAGCTCTGGTAATGGTTTTTCAGCTTCTTCTTGTTCCTCTTGCGCAAAAGCGTAAATAGCTTCCTCGTTGTTAACAAAAGCTCCAACATGGGTAAGTGGAAGCCTTAACATATAATTTTCATCCTTAATTACCGGAATAATTCCAAGTTTATAGGAAGGATTCAAAAACTCCAATTCTTCTTTGTCAAGATTGGTGAGTTTTGCAACTTCATCCAGTGTGATTTGGTGTTTTACTTTTATTGTGTCGGTAGCTACATATGGAATTCTTGTAGATTGTTTTTTAAACCCGTGTTCCTTTGCATATTCAAAAATATACATCGTGGCCAAAAATGCAGGTACGTAGCCCGCTGTTTCACGTGGAAGAAAATTGCGGAGATTCCAATAATTAGTCTTTCCACCAGACCGGCGAATAGCTTTTGAAACGTTCCCTGGCCCTGAATTATAGGCTGCTAGTGCCAAATCCCAATCGTTGAAACTGCTGTTCAGGCTTTTCAAATACTTACAGGCTGCTTCTGTGGCCATTATTGGGTCCGAACGTTCATCAACGTATGAGCTTACATCCAAACCAAACATTTTTCCTGTTGGATACATAAATTGCCAAAGGCCCGTGGCGCCAACTCTTGATTGTGCACGTGGATTTAAGGCAGATTCAATTACCGCTAAATATTTTAATTCCAAAGGAAGGTTGTTTTTGTCAAGCTCCTGTTCAAACATTGGAAAATAATATTCGCTTAAACCCATCAATCGCTCCAAGGTTCCTCTTCTGTTTTTTAGGTATTGTTTGATTACACTTTCTAGAGAAGGATTATATTCAACTTTAAAAGGGGTGCGGGCATCTAGTTCTTTAAGCCGCTGTTTTAAAACTTCTGTAGGAAGTTCATCATAGTCAACCGACTCATAGTCTTGATTTGCTACACTGTTATATACATCGTCAAAAAGGTCAGATTTATAGAGCTCTTTCAACCAAAGACTGTCTTTCTTTCTGGCCAGAGCCATATCTTTTAAGTCAAAAACAGTGGTGTCTTTAATGTTGGTAGCAATGACTGTTGACGGTAATTCTCCGGCAATTTTGGAGACTCTTATGGAATCAACAATTTGAACTTTTTTTGTGTTCAGCTTTTTGTCAAGCTTTTTACTTTTTTGGGCAAAACTTATACTGCATACCAGAAGCAGTATAATAGGAAGGATTTTATTAAGTTTCATCAGCTTATTTATTGCATTTGGGGATTATGGCAAATTCGCCTGATCAATACCTTTTTTTTATGGGAAATATTTGTCAATGCCTTAAGTAAATGTAACGCCTTTTCAAATAAAAAATTTTATCAAAAATAATGATTTCGCGAAATTATGCAAATTTTCATTCCAAAATATTAATATACAGATATTTAACGTTTCTACAACAGTGCTGCAATGCCTGGCAGTGTTTTTCCTTCAAGCATTTCCAGCATTGCACCACCGCCTGTGGAAACATAACTCACTTTATCTGTCAGGTTAAACTTGTGAACAGCTGCCACAGAATCTCCGCCGCCCACCAATGAAAATGCACCATTCTGAGTAGCCTTGGCAATATTCTGCCCCAAAATCTTTGTTCCCTCGGCAAACTTCTCCATTTCAAAAACGCCCACGGGACCGTTCCATAAAATAGTTTTGGAATTGGCAATTACTTCCGCAAAAATTTCATTGGTTTTAGGCCCTGTGTCAAGGCCCATCCAGCCCTTAGGTATATTGTCAACTTCAGAATCTTGCGTGTTTGCGGAATCTGAAAAAGCATCGGCAATCACGGCGTCAACAGGTAGATGTACAGAAACATTTTTCTTTTTTGCTTCTTCTAAAATTTCCAATGCAAGGTTTTGTTTGTCATCTTCCACAAGCGAAGCGCCTATTTTTCCTCCTTTTGCCTTTATGAATGTAAAAGCCATTCCGCCGCCAATAATCAAATGGTCAATTTTATCGAGAATGTTTTCAATAATCGTTATTTTTGAAGAAACCTTTGCCCCGCCAATAATTGCAGTAACTGGCTTTTCGCTGGTCTCCAATACTCTTTTCACACTTTCAACTTCTGAAGCGAGCAGCAATCCAAAGCATTTGTTTTCAGGAAAAAAATCTGCAATTACTGCTGTTGAAGCATGAGCTCGATGGGCTGTCCCAAAAGCATCATTCACATAAACATCACCAAGTTTTGACAATTTTTCAGCAAAATTGCGATCGCCTTTTGTTTCTTCTTCATAAAAACGAAGATTTTCCAACAAAAGAAT
>JAGQYZ010000382.1 GCA_020435865.1 Aequorivita sp.
AGTAAAAATTGAAGGAATCGAAAAGTACACGCGCAGTTATGTTTTGGGGAAATTGAAACTGCGAACTCCAGATAAAATAACTTATAAAGAATTTAGCGAAGGCATCAATAACCTTTCGGCCACTGGAAATTTTCAGGACATCAATTACACATTTATTGAAGATGAGAACAACGAAAACACTTTGCTTTTGCAATTACGTGAAAGCAGTTCTTCCATGATGCTTCGTTTTGCGGCACATTATGACGATCTTTTTAGAACGGCAGCTTTAGTGAACCTTACAAAAAAGAGACTTTTCACCAATAACGACATTGCTTCGTTAGATTTGATTGCAGGGGATAACCTGCGTTATAATTTTGAATATTATATTGACAAAGGTTTTTATTGGAGTGTTGGCTTCAATTCAAAATATCATTTTTTTGAGACTGATGTACCGTTGAGTTTTGTTGGAGCAGATTTGAATACTGAACTTTCATTACCGATCAATAATTTGTCTATAAAATATAGCGATTTTACGAACCAATTATATTTTGAAACGCTTTTTAAAAGAACATTTATTTTTGGTTTGGGAGGAGAGCACAAATACCTTCGTTATCTATCAGAAACTATTGGCACGGATGAAAATAACCTTCCGCGTACTATTTTTGAAAGTACAAATTATTACAGCGCTTTCGGCTTTTTGAAATATGATACATATGATAATAGTTTCTTTCCTAAGAGTGGGGCTTATTTTTCGGGCGATTTTCATTGGTATCTTTTAGCCTATGGGCGAAATAAAGATTTTGAACCATTTTCATTGGCAAAGGCAAAAATTGGTTATGCCCATACATTTTTAAAGAGCTTTTCGGCAAACTTGACTGCCGAAGGGGGGTTTAAATGGGGTGGGCCAGAAGCCACCACTCTTGACTTTGCATTGGGCGGATATGGTTTTAAGGAAATGAATAACATCATTCCTTTTATGGGTTATGAAGCTATATCGCTTCGTGGAAATACCTATCTTAAATCAACACTTACCTTTGATTATGAAATATATAGAAAAAATCACATAAATATTTCGGCAAACATCGCCAATGTGGGTAACGACCTTTTTGAAACTGGAGAGTGGATAGATGGAGTGGATTATTCGGGTTTTTCCGCCGGGTATGGTTTGGAAACTGTTTTGGGCCCTATGGAAATTAAATACTCCTATTCGCCCGAACTCGATAAAAGTGAATGGTATGTGGCTTTAGGCTATCGGTTTTAGCAAAAACTTAAACGTTTAGCTCCAATATTTTTCCGATATTTGTGTACAAAATTTTTAAATCATGCCTTTCTATCATAAATTGGGCAAAATACCGCCCAAACGCCATACGCAATTTCGAAAACCGGACGGAACCCTCTATTCCGAACAACTTTTTGGTACAATAGGTTTTGATGGAATGTACAGTAATATTTATCACGAATACAGGCCCACGCAGGTTAAGGAAATAAAAAACCAATATAGCGTCGCCCCTAAGATTGCGCGTGCCAATAATATGGAATCACTTCGTCTAAAAGGTTTTGATGTAAAACCTGAAAAAGATTATCTCAGGAGCCGAAAAACAGTACTTACAAATAGCGATTGTAGCATTATACTTGCCGCACCTCAAGAATCATTAAAAGATTATTTTTATAAAAACACGGATGCTGATGAATTGATTTTCATTCATAAAGGCAGTGGAAAATTGCGCACTTTTTTAGGAAATCTCGATTTTAAATACGGAGATTACCTTTTAGTGCCCCGCGGAATTATTTACCAAATAGATTTTGAAACTGAAGACAATAGGCTGTTCATTGTGGAATCTCGAAGACCAATTTATACCCCAAAACGATACCGAAACTGGTTCGGGCAATTGTTGGAACATGCTCCCTTTTGTGAACGTGACATTCGCAAACCACAAGAACTTGAAACCCACGATGAAAAAGGCGAATTTTTGGTGAAAGTGAAAAAACACGATGACATTTTTGAAATGGTTTATGCCACACATCCTTTTGATGTAGTGGGCTATGATGGCTATAACTTCCCATACGCCTTTTCAATCCACGATTTTGAGCCAATTACCGGTCGAATTCACCAACCGCCCCCTGTGCACCAAACATTTGAAACAGATGCTTTTGTAGTTTGTAGTTTCGTGCCGAGACTTTATGATTATCATCCGCTCAGTATTCCAGCGCCTTACAATCACAGCAATATTGATAGCGATGAGGTGTTGTATTATGTGGATGGTGATTTTATGAGCCGAAATGATATTGAAGCTGGGCAAATTACGCTTCACCCAGCAGGAATACCACACGGCCCGCACCCTGGAGCTGCCGAAAGAAGTATTGGTAAAACAGAAACTGAAGAATTGGCAGTTATGGTAGATACTTTTAAACCATTACAAGTTACCGAGGATGGATTAAAACTTTCCGATGGAACGTACTATCAAAGTTGGTTGGAACATTAAAAATTTGAATACTTAATATTATGAGCAAAGAAGTAAAATCAGTCGATTACGGACTGGAAAAAATATTT
>JAGQYZ010000383.1 GCA_020435865.1 Aequorivita sp.
TGTTCTGAAGAAAAATTTCCTAATCCATCCAAGTTTTCTAACCAAGAGAATTTATCTTGATTTCGTTCGTAAAATAAAATGTCTAAATCCCCATCTCCATCCAAATCCCCGACTGTAAGATCACTTTGTATGTCAAAATTTGAATCAAAAAAAATATTTTTACTAACCCCCAAAGCCCCTGTGCCGTCGGCATTATCATACCAAGAAATTGTATGCTCATTACCAAACAACACATCATTATGGCCATCTCCATTAATATCATCCAAAAAAACAAAATCAGGACTTACAATGCAATTTTCCTCGTTGATAACAATATGCTCTTGAAAAGAAACCTGCGAACACAAACTAAAAGGCCAAAAAGCAAATACAAAGAGAATTAGGAGATATTTCATGGCGTAAACAATTAGTGCCCAAATATATGGGCACTATAAAGATAGATGCTTTTAATTAAAATTAGTATTAGTTAGCGTTTTTTTCAGGAATTCTTAAATCTCCCTGTCTCGGGTCTTGTCCTACATCGTAATGAGGGATATTCTCTTTACAAACAGGTTTGCCCAATAAACTTTTTACTTTGTTTTTCACCACCCATTTGGTAGGATGCTGTATATACTTTTTCATCACTGGTGCAGCGGTACCCACCATCCAGCAGTTTTTTGGGCAGGTTCTTACCAAGCCTCTTACTTTATCGGCTTGTTCGCTATACCAGAGTTCTTCAAAAGTGTCAAAATCACGAATATTACCCATACTCTCTTTCCAATATTTTTTCTCAAGGCCATTGCAGGGGTAAACATCGCCATAAGGTTCTATAAAAAAGTTTACCGTTCCAGCTTCACACGGCAACATACGTTTGCCTCCTTTTATATAGTTAATCAAGCCTAGGTTAAAGAAGGCTCTATACCAGCTTTTGGGATTGTTTTCTTTAAGGAGCTTATCAATAAGTTTTTCAAAATTTTCAATTACTACATCTTTATTGGTTACAAAGTTGTCGTCTTTATGAAAATAGAATGAGTTATGGAACGTTGCCGTGGCAAACTCCATTTTGAGCTCGTGGCTTAATTCATATAAGTTCAATAAATCATGTGAATTATAGTTGGAGACAGTCATTCCAAAACCAACATCTTTAATACCCATGGCTCTCAGATCTTTAAGGGTTTTCAAACCTCTTTGAAAACCAGTTTCCCTACCGCGAAGATCATTGTTTATGTCCTGCATACCTTCAAGACTTACTCTAACACCAATATTTGGAAAGCGCTCAGCCATCTGCACTATTTTATTGGTATGCCATCCAGCGGTTGAAATAACAACTCTATCACTTTTCCTGTACATAACCTCAATAATGTCTTCTATGTCCTTACGCATAAATGGTTCTCCCCCCGTTATATTTGTAAATTTAAAATTAGGCAGTCGTTCTAGATCTTCTGCAGTAATTTCTTTATTTTTATCTGTCGGATTTCTCCAAATGTCACACATTTTACAGGCCATATTGCATCTGTAAGTGGTAATAATGGAGACATCTGTAGGTAACTTAACTTTATTGCTCATAACTTATTATTTTCTGTTTTTTATAACTTTTGCAGGAACACCTCCTACAATGGAATGGGCAGGAATATCTTTGGTAACAACAGCTCCAGCTGCAATAACGCAACCATCGCCTATGTTTACACCTGCCATAATGGAAACATTGGCACCAATCCAAACATCATTTCCAATAACGGTTTTCAATTTGGTGACACCTTGATTTTTGATAGGAACATCAAGTTTGTCAAAGTTATGATTTTCCGAAAAAATATTTACTCTAGGGCCAAAAATAACATTATCCCCAATGGTAATATCCCCTCTTACACCAATAAAACAATAATGATTTATCCCTACATTGTCGCCAATTTTAAGAGAATTTCCAACATTTCTTAGAACACCAGTACATTCTATAATTGCATATTTCCCTAGAGTGAAATTGTCACCTATTTCAATGCCACCATAGCTTAGAGCGTTTATCAACGAATGCCTCATTAAATTTAAACCACTTCCTGCTTTTACTTTATGCCCAAATTGAATACTTGCTCCTTTTTCGGCGAAAACAATCCCTTTAGAGTTTTTCAAAAAAGGCTTCACAAACAAGGAGCCTCTAATGGCTCCAATCCCCTTGGAACCCATAATCGTAAAAAGCTCCTTGAAGTTGAAGGGGTATGCTAAAGTATGTTTTTCCTTTTTTATTCTTGAAAGAAAAAATTCAATTATTTTATATGCTCTCATAAAACATTTTACCTGATCAAGTGCAAATTTAATTGATAATTATTAAAAACTTTGGAAATCTACAAGAATTAGTTGTTTTAATTATTAAAAGCTTTTCTATTTTTGTCCATAAACATTTTTAAATGAAAATATCAGTCATAGGTACGGGCTACGTGGGTTTAGTAACAGGCACTTGTCTAGCCGAAACAGGCAACGAAGATCTTTGTATAGACATAAATGAGGAAAGAGTCAAACAAATGCAAAATGGTCAAGTGCCCATTT
>JAGQYZ010000384.1 GCA_020435865.1 Aequorivita sp.
GGACGAACCGTTCGCAAATCGATTATTTCACATTCAATACCTTCTTCCGATAGAGTATCAGAGGCTTTATAAGCTTCTTTTATAATTTTTCCGAAGGAAACAATCGTTACATCTTTTCCTTTTCTTTTGATATCGGCAACCCCAAGTGGAATTAAATATTCGCCTTCAGGAACTTCACCTTTATCACCATACATTTGTTCGCTTTCCATAAAAATTACAGGGTCATTGTCACGGATGGCGCTTTTAAGCAAACCTTTTGCATCAGCTGGATTACTAGGCACTACAACTTTTAAGCCAGGGGTGTTTGCATACCAACTTTCAAAAGCCTGACTGTGTGTGGCGGCAAGTTGACCCGCAGAAGCCGTTGGCCCACGGAAAACGATGGGAATATTGAATTGACCACCACTCATTTGGCGCATCTTGGCAGCGTTGTTAATAATTTGATCAATCGCAACAAGCGAGAAATTAAAGGTCATATATTCAACGATTGGTCTATTTCCATTCATGGCAGAACCAATGGCAATCCCCGTAAAACCATTTTCTGAAATGGGGGTATCTATCACACGTTTTGCCCCAAACTCATCCAGCATTCCTTTACTGGCTTTATAGGCACCGTTATATTCGGCCACTTCCTCGCCCATTAAATATATAGATTCGTCGCGACGCATTTCTTCACTCATCGCTTCGCATACCGCTTCTCTGAATTGTAGTGTCTTCATCTGTCTAAATTGAAATGTAAATAACTGAAATTTTTCAGGGATAGCAAAAATAGTATAATTCCAATCTGTTTAAGTAGTATTTTCTAACTTTTAACCAAAATTTATTATGCGCGCACAGTAAATTTTAATATTATATCAGTATCTTCGTAGCCCGAAAATTTACAACCCAAAAAACAGTTCAAAAAATGAAATGCCCCCTAACCAATTTATAAATTGAACGAAGATGTAGATTGGGGCATTACATCTTCCTATTTATCAAATATTATTTAAAGATGAAAATATTAGTCTGTATAAGTCACGTACCGGACACAACTTCAAAAATCAATTTTACCGATGGCGACACCAAATTTGACACCACTGGTGTTCAGTTTGTTATAAATCCTAACGACGAATTTGGACTTACCCGCGCTATGTGGTTTAAAGAAAAGCAAGGTGCAACCGTCCACGTTGTGAATGTTGGCGGCCCAGAAACAGAGCCAACCCTACGTAAAGCTTTGGCCATTGGCGCTGATGAAGCAATACGAGTAAACACTCCTGCAACTGACGGTTTTTCTGTTGCAAAACAACTCGCAAATGTTGTAAAAGAAGGCGGGTATGATTTGGTAATTGGCGGAAGGGAATCAATTGATTATAACGGCGGAATGGTTCCTGGAATGCTCGCAAAACTTACTGGAGCAAATTTCGTAAATACCTGCATCGGCCTTGAAGTGGAAGGCGATAAAGCCACAGCAATTCGCGAAATTGACGGCGGAAAAGAAACCTTGAAAACCTCACTTCCATTGGTAATAGGGGGGCAAAAAGGCTTGGTTGAAGAAAGTGATCTTCGCATCCCAAACATGCGTGGCATTATGCAAGCCCGAACAAAACCATTAAACGTTAAAGAACCTGTAACTTCAAATACGGAAACAAGCACTGTTTCCTTTGAAAAACCAGCACCAAAAGGAGCAATTAAATTGGTTGACAATGTTGACGATTTGATCAATCTTTTGCACAACGAAGCGAAGGTAATTTAATTAAAAAAACAAATCACAAAAAAGCAAATCACAAATAAATCTCAAAAAGAAAAAAGCAATATTCAAAGTGGTTTTAAAACAATCCCATTTTGATTTTGGAATTTTTAAAATTTGAAAGTTATTTGGAATTTGGTGCTTGAGTTTTGGAATTTTTGAAATAATATTTAAAGTATCCAAATCTTACTCATTAATCTCAAAATATTATAAATATGATTTTAGTTTATACCGAATCAGAAGAAGGAAAAGTAAAAAAAATAGCTTTGGAGGCCGTTTCATTCGCAAAAGGAATTGCGGACCAAATGGGAACTTCGGTTACTGCAGTTACCATTAATACCAATGACGCTTCGGAATTGGGGAAATATGGTGCTTCAAAAATTTTGCAAGTTTCCAATGATAAATTAAGCAAATTCAATGCAGAAGCTTATGCAGATGTAATTGCACAAGCCGCAAAAAATGAAGATGCCAAAGTTATTGTTGTTACCTCAAGCGCCAACAGTAAATTTTTAGCTCCCGCACTTGCCGTAAATTTGGAAGCCGGTTATGTGCCAAATGTCATTTCGCTTCCTGAAAGCACTTCGCCTTTTAAAGTGAAATCAAACGTTTTCACAAACAAAGCATTTGCTTCAACCGAAATCAAAACCGATAGAAAAATTATAGGCTTAGGAAAAAATTCGTA
>JAGQYZ010000385.1 GCA_020435865.1 Aequorivita sp.
CTATATGAACCATTTGGAGGCAGTAGATTCGGCGTTAGCCAAAGGCGCTGAGAAAGCAAAAGCTGTTGCCAATGATGTACTTAAAAGAGCAAGGACCAAACTTGGATACTAAATGAAAAAAGAATACTTGTCTCCGCTCTTAAACATGGTGGCAATGCTCTTATTGGTTACTTCAAGATGGCTTTCAGAAAAAAGATTGAATTGGCTTGCCATTATTGCTTTAATTATATTTTCCCTTTCAGCATTTAGCCTATACAAAGCTGTAAGAAAGTCTAAATAACCTCATACAATTTCTCCACTAACGGTCTGATAACACATTTAAAACTAAATTTAACCCTACATTTCATATCCCGGTTTTTTGAATAGGATGTCCTTTCTTCCCATAATATCATTAGGGTAGACATTATTTTTCCATTCTTCAAAAGTGAAATCTTCAATGCTTATAGAATATGATTCGTCACCAAAACCAATAACCTCTTGTGCTGCTTTAATCAATGCTTGGGCTAGTTCCTTTTTTTGTTTTTCTGTTTTGCCCTGTAATAATTTAACTCCTATGTGGGGCATATCTTTATTTCTTATATTGTTCGTCCGACACTTTTTCCATCCAAGTTACTACTTCGCCATTGACTTCTTCTTGAATTGCTATGTGACTCATGGCTTTTGTAGCAGAAGCCCCGTGCCAATGTTTTTCATTGGGTTCAAAATACACGATGTCGCCAGGCCTGATTTCTTCAATAGAGCCTCCTTCTTTTTGAACCCAACCCAATCCAGACTGAACAATGAGTGTTTGACCTGCTGGGTGTGTATGCCATGCCGTTCTAGCTCCTGGTGCAAAAGTGACTAAAGCCGCAGCTCCTTTAGTTACATTTTCAATATTTTGATATAACGGATCTACAATCACGTCTCCCGTAAACCATGCATCTGGCCCTTTCATGGAGGGGATATCTCCATTTTTATATAGTTTCATTTTTTGGTGTTTTTAATATTTATTTAGCAAATACCGGGAAGTAACTAGCTTCACCGTAATCTTTAATTTCTTCCATGTTATTTAGGTATTCCATATCTTCTTTCGAGATTTCGAAATCTACCTCAGCATTGGATTTCATATGTTTTGGATTTCCTGTTTTAGGTAACGGAAGAAGTCCTAACTGCAAATCGTAACGAATGGCTAACTGTGGTATGGACACATTATATTTTTGGGCCATTTTTGCCACTTCTTCATTTTTAAACAACTCTCCATGACCTATTGGTGAAAACGCCTCGATAAGAATGCCTCTTGATTTAGCATAATCAATCATCTCTGTTGGCACATTACTTATATGGGCCAAAATTTGATTGACTGCTGGTTTAATTTTGGCATTTTCCAAGATATTATCTAAATCTACCTTTTGGAAGTTTGATACACCAATAGCCTTTAATTTTCCTGCCTCATAGGCTTCTTCCAAAGCTCTCCATGCTTCCAAGTTCCCTTCAAAATAGCGATTCTCATTCTGAAATTCCATCCATGGTTTAGGACTGTGGATAATCATTAAGTCTATGTAGTCCAAACCAAGGATTTTCAAAGACCCTTCAATTGCTTTTTTGGCTTCATTGTAAGACTTCACTTCTGCTGCCAATTTGGTAGTTACAAATAATTGTTTTCTATCCATACCAGATTTTCTGATCCCTTCACCAACTCCACGCTCGTTTCTATAGGCCTGAGCTGTATCTATATGTCTGTATCCAAGATCGATGGCTGTTTTAACTGCTTCCACAGAGTCTTCATCAGCAATCATCCAGGTACCATAGCCCAATTTTGGGATTTTGATACCATTATTTAGTGTATATGCTTCTTGTAAAATCATAATCTATTTTCTATTATTAATTAAAATGTAGCGGCATCAATCACATATCGGTAACGGGCTTTTTTATTCACCACATTTTCCCATGCCTGATTGATTTCTTCCGCTTTTATTACTTGTATTTCCGGTCTCACTCCATTGTCTGCACAATAATGCACCACTTCTTGTGTTTCAGGAATCCCACCAATTAAGGAAGCATTGAAATTGACTCGTGTACTTGCTAACGCGATGTTACTCAAGTTGATTTCAAAGCCATTTGGCATTCCCACAAAGGTGAAGGTTCCATACGGTTTTACACAAGCCAAATATGGAGATACATTAAACTGGTATGGAATAGTACATATCATGTAATCCAATGCTTTTTGATAAGCCTGTAGGCTTTTAAAAGTTTCATCTACCACAATGACTTCTTTTGCTCCCCAAGATTTAATGTCCTGCACTTTATCAGGCGATGTAGTAAAAGCATAGACTTCAGCTCCTTTGGATACGGCCAGTTTAACCGCCATATGTCCCAAGCCTCCAATACCGGCAACTCCTACTTTCTCCCCAACTTTCAGTTGGGCATCCATCAATGGTGAATAGGTAGTGATACCTGCACAAAGCAATGGAGCGGCTTCTTCAAAACTGATATGTTCCGGAATATGTACTGCAAAATGATCACGTACCACAATCTTATCTGAATAACCTCCCTGGGAAATACCGGTTGGCTCCGACGGCATAGGATAACCATAGGTAAACACGGTTTGGTGGTTTTCACAAAAATGTTCTTCACCATGTGTACAACTATCGCACTCCATACAGCTGTCTACCATACAACCAACTCCTGCACGATCACCTATTTTAAATTTGGTTACATTTTTACCAACTGCTGCTACAACACCTACTATTTCGTGACCTGGTACCTGAGGATATTGCTGAGCCCCCCAGTGGCCTTTCATTTGGTGAATATCGGAATGGCAGATACTGACAAACTTCACATCAATCATTATATCATCATCACCTATCGGTCTACGTTCAAATTCCCATGGACTCAATTTGCCTGATGTATCTTTAGCGGCATACCCTTTTGTTTTTATTTTGGTGTTCATATCTATAGTTCTGTTTGTTTGTTCATTAATTGAAGCGTTCCCCAGGAATGGCACAGAGCCCATTAACATAGCGCCTGCTCCCATAGTCCCTGATTGTTTAATAAAAGTTCTTCTGGATTGTAATCCGTTTTTGGGGTTATTTTGTTTTTCCATGACTTTTTTAAGATTGAAAGTTTTTGTATTGCTCATCAGTTACTGGCTCCATCCAGTTTACTATTCCTTTTTCACTATTAGGAACAATGTAAAGTTGTTGAAGTTCACGGTCAGGACTCGCGCCATGCCAATGCCTCACGTTTGGAGGACATGTTATAACATCTCCTTTCTTCATTATTTGAATGGATCCGCCTTCTATTTGATGATACCCAACTCCATCAGTAATAATCAAGATTTGACCTGCTGGATGGGTGTGCCAATTGCTACGTGCTCCAGGCTCAAAATACACATTGCCCACTAAAGTGGTATAAGTAGAATCTATAGGAACCAATCTATAGTTATAAGCATTTCCAGTAAAAAATTTATCAGGGCCTTTTTGTCCCTTGGGGAAAATTGGAGGGTTGTTCACTATCTCTTCTGGCTGAGTTTGATTGTTGCAGCTTAATAGTAATGCGAAAAGAACAAGAGCACCAAAGTCTTTAACTATATTCAGATTTTTCATTGCAGTAGTCTTCTATCATTTTGTTACTGCAAAGGTCGTAGTTTATAAAGAAGTATGATTAACGATAATCAAACCAAAAATTAAGAAATTCAAACATCAGACATTCTGAGCGATTTAGGGTTGGTACCTGTTTGCTTTTTAAAAAAGTTGTTAAAATAGGTTGGATAGTCAAAACCCAAGGCAAAGGCTATCTCATTAATGTTCCAATTGGTGTGGTACAATAACGCCTTAGCTTCTTGGATAATACGCTCTGAAATATGAGCTGAGGTGGGTTTTCCCGTCACTTCTTTTACTGCCCTATTTAGAGAATTTGAATGTACGGATAAATTATCGGCGTAATCTTTGGCTGTTCTCATTTTCAAAGGATTATCTGCACTTTCTACAGGAAATTGCCTTTCCAGTAATTCAAAAAATACCGACGTCAATCTTTCGGAAGCATTGTTATGTTTGTCAAAATTCTTGGAAGGCTCCATCTTCAGGGCTTCATGAATAATCAGGTGAATATAATTTCTGATGATATCATCCTTGTGCAAATAGTCCGATTCCTGTTCTTCAATCATTTTCTTAAAAATACCGTTCAGGAATTCACGCTGCTCTTTGGATATTTTTAATATAGGCGTTCCTCCCAACTTGAATAATGGGGATTGCAAAATGCTTTCAGAACGGTCGGATAGGTTTAGGAATTCTTCGGAAAAAAGACATGTATAACCCACGTAAGTTCTTGATAATGTTTCCCATGAATAAGGTATGTGTGGGTTTCCGAAAAATAAAATAGTATCATCTGCTTCAAAACTTCTGTCCGAATAATGAATGATACTCTTGCCGGTTGTTAGACAGATTTTATAAAAATCCTTTCGACTATAAACTTTAGTGGCATTAGCATCTTTCTCAATTTGAAAAACATTAAACCCCTTTAGCTTTAATTCGTTATTAAAGTCTGAAACTGATCTTT
>JAGQYZ010000386.1 GCA_020435865.1 Aequorivita sp.
TGAAAATTAAATCAATTGAAAAAACCAATTTGGAGAAACTGTTGGAAAACAATAAGGACAAAAAAAATGCTTTAAAAAAGATGATCCTAGAATTGGATAAAAAAGGTTTCACTACTAAAATTTCAAATAAAAATTAAAATAATAATAATGAAGACTATTTTTACAATTACCTGTTTTTTAACAATGTTTGTTGCTTCTGCACAATGGACAACTGATACAGATGTAAACACACTTGTTGCTGAATCAGGAGAACTGGACGTTCATGCTAAAGGGACTTCGGATGGACAAACCTTCGTCGTATATTGGAAAAATGTCGGGCCACCAACCAACATTGAACTTCGCATGCAAGTTATGGATGCTGACGGTAATCAAACTTTGGGCAACGATGGAATGTTAGTAAGTGATCAAATACCTATGAGCACTTCTACTGTAATTATGTCTACAATTGTTGATGCAGATGATAACCTTTATATAGGTGTAACAGGAACAGCTGGTGGGGATCCAGCGTATGTATTTAAAATGGACACTGGAGGAAACTATTTATGGGGATCAAACGGTGTAAACGTTGGCAGTGGAAATGTAGTTACTGTTTTACCGCTTTCTGCAGGAGGAGCCATTGTTAGTTGGCTTTCTAGCTCAGGTGCTGTTATGCAAAAATACGATGCAAGTGGCACTGCAGTATGGCCTGCTGCACAACCCATTACTACTGGTTCTGGCCTTACATCTCCGGGTAATTTCTTTGAAATTTCTGGTGGCGAATACATTGCCGTTTTCCATAAATTGTTAAGCGGAATAAACTCATTCCTCTATGCACAGCGATATGATACTGATGGAAATCCAGTTTGGGCAAATGCAATTCAACTTTCAGACCGAGCTACCGCTTTTATTCGTTCCTATACAGGACTCCAGGATGGCGATGTAGTTTATATGGGATATTTTGCTTCAGCTGGAACCCGTTTTGATTCATATTTGCAGCGAATAAATCCTGACGGAACTTTGCCTTGGGGTATCAACGGATCCGATTTTGATACAAATGAAACCAATTATGAAATGGATACTGAAATTGCATTTCAAACAGGTTCACAATATATTTGGTCTATAGCTACCTATACAGATAATACACAAAGTCAAAAAGGCGAATATGTTCAAAAGTTTGATAAAGATACAGGTGCGCGGGAATTTACAGATACGGCAAAAAATATTTATCCCCTAGGATCAGATAAAGTTCATGCTGGAGCTTTGAGGCTTCTTGGCAATAGCCCATTATTTATTTTAAAAGATGGGTTTGATAATGGAGTTTCACCTGTTACATTACACGCTTTATATCTTGATGAAAATGGTGATTTTGGCTGGCCAGAAGAAACCCGACCTGTTGCTACTTTTTCTGCTTCAAAAAGCCGAATTCAATTTACGTCACAGGGTGCTGGACAAAATGTAGCAGTTTTTGCTGAAGACAAAGGAACTGGTATGAAAATATACGCTCAAAATGTTGAAGATAATACGGTAGGAATAGAAGAGTTTTCAACCGATTCAATATTTTTCGCAAACCCTGTAAAAGATGAAATGCTTTTAAAAAGCAACTCTTCTATTGAAGCAATTTTAATATTTAATGTTTTGGGACAGCAACTGTTCAGCGCTAAATACAATGGCGATAAAACAATAAACATAAATACCCAAAGTTGGAACTCAGGAATTTATTTTATGAATGTTTCTACAAAAGAAGGAATTAATAGAGGAATAAAACTGGTTAAACAGTAATTTATTTATATCCCCAATTTTTGAAGGAGCCTTCCCTTTTTTGAGAAGGCTCTTTTTTTAATGACTTCTAATAACCGAAGGTTTTGGTCCTTTTATTTTTTCATCGCTCCCGGAGGGTATTCTGCTAAAATTTTAGAAACTATTTCACGAATGCGTTCTTCCTTTTTCTCCATATTGCTGGTTACTAAATCTGCACTACCCATTCCTTGCCAAACTAAATTATTTGTTTTAGCATCAATCAAATCAATGTAAAGCGTGCCTTCTGTGGAACGGGAAACATTACTGCCACCATAATAACCGCCGTAATACCAGGGATTCCAGCCCCAGCCATAACCAAAATTGTTGTTGTAAACGTCAACGCGTTCACGTTCTTTGGTGAAAATACTAACGAGCAAATCTGGAGTCACGGATTTTGACATTCCTTTCATTGTTAGATTTTCTTCAATCGCTCGAAGAATACGTTTTTTGTCCAGGTCGCTAATTTCAGCTTTGTCAATTCCAGGTTTAAAAAAGGCAAAGGAGTTGTACTGATTAAAATTTACTTCTTTATCGAAATCTGTTGCCACACGGACAGTGGAGCAGGAAGCGAAAACAAAAAGCAATAGCAGGGGTAAAAATTTAAGTGCTTTCATAGGTGTCATTTTTTATTTAAATAATTTATCATCAACGAAATTTGGAAGCGTAACCTTTAATTGCGGATTGTTTTCCATCGCGCGCTTTATTGCGAAAACAGCTTCTTCATTTCGTGCCCAACTGCGCCTTGCTATTCCGTTATTTACATCCCAGAAAAGCATATTTTCAAGGCGTCGTTGCGCATCTATACTACCATCAAGAACCATTCCGAAACCGCCGTTTATCACTTCGCCCCAGCCAACGCCACCACCGTTGTGAATGCTTACCCAAGTTGCTCCGCGAAAACTATCGCCAATTACGTTTTGTATTGCCATATCGGCCGTAAACCTACTGCCGTCATAAATATTTGAAGTTTCGCGGTACGGCGAATCGGTTCCCGAAACATCATGATGGTCACGACCCAAAACGACTGGACCGATTTTTCCTTCGGAAATTGCTTTGTTAAAAGCAGAAGCAATCTGCACGCGCCCATCAGAATCTGCATAAAGAATTCTCGCTTGCGAACCAACAACTAACTTATTTTCTTGCGCACCTTTAATCCATATAATGTTATCCTGCATTTGTTGTTGGATTTCCTTTGGCGAATTTTTCATCAATTCTTCCAAAACCTCACAAGCAATTTCATCGGTTTTTTGAAGATCTTCCGGTTTACCCGAAGCGCACACCCATCGGAAGGGTCCAAAACCGTAATCGAAACACATCGGCCCCATGATGTCTTGAACATAGGATGGATACCTAAACTCTTTATTTTTTTCTTCGGAAAGAACATCAGCGCCAGCACGCAAAGCTTCCAAAAGAAAAGCATTCCCATAATCAAAAAAATAGGTCCCTTTTGCGGTGTGTTTATTGATGGCTTCCACTTGACGGCGCAAACTTTTTTGCACTTCTTTTTTGAATTGCTCCGGATTATTGGCCATCATTTCGTTGGCTTCCTCATAGCTCAATCCAGCTGGATAATAACCGCCAGCCCACGGATTGTGAAGGGAAGTCTGATCGCTTCCCAAATCGATGTGGATATTATCTTCTGCAAATTTTTCCCAGACTTCAACCACATTTCCATCATAAGCGATTGAAACAGTTTCTTTGTTTGCCGTTGCTTCTTTTACACGCTTTGAAAGTACATCCAAATCTGAAATCACTTCGTCCACCCAACCTTGACTGTGCCTGGTTTCGGTTGCTTTTTTGTTCACTTCGGCGCAAACCGTTACGCAGCCTGAAATGTTTCCAGCTTTGGGCTGTGCGCCACTCATTCCTCCTAATCCAGAAGTTACAAAAAGACCGCCTTTGGGTTCTTTTTTAATTTTTCTGAAACCATTCAAAACCGTAATCGTGGTTCCGTGAACAATTCCTTGCGGGCCAATGTACATATAGCTTCC
>JAGQYZ010000387.1 GCA_020435865.1 Aequorivita sp.
AGGCCATAATGGGGCTGGGAAAAGTACCTTGCTGAAAATATTGAACGGCTTGATAAACCCCGATGCCGGCAAGGTAACCATAAAAGGCCGCATAGGGGCTTTGATAGAATTGGGTGCTGGTTTTAATCCCTTGCTTTCTGGTCGTGAAAATATTTATAACAATGGAGCCGTTTTGGGTTTCACCAGAAGTGAGATTGATCAAAAGCTTCAAGACATTATCGCTTTTTCTGAATTGGAGGAGTTTATTGATATGCCTGTACAGCACTATAGTAGTGGGATGAAAGTGCGTTTGGGATTTGCTGTGGCAGCCCAAATGGAACCAGATGTCTTGATCATAGATGAGGTTTTGGCTGTGGGTGATGTAGGATTTAGGATAAAATGTTTGAATAAAATCGGTGAATTGTTAGAATCCTGTGCTATTATATTTGTTTCTCATTCAATGCCACAAGTGGCTAGAATAGCAACAAAAGGGCTTCTGTTAGAAAAAGGGATGACAAAAATATATGATGATAAGGTTTCATTAGTCATATCCAAGTACTATGGATTGTTTTCAGGTGAAAACGAAAGAATTCTTGGTGTTGAAAATTTAATATTGGAATCGATTGAAATAAACTCGAGTGGCAATAAGATAGAATCTAATGACACTGTGATTCAAGGGAGTTCACTGGAAATTAATATTAAAGTTCACTGGAAAATTAAGGTAGACTCTATCAAATGTAAATTGTTTTTTGTTAATAACGACTCAAGAAATGTTTTAGACATACCTTCTGAATTGATAAATGAAAATTTAAAAATATCAAATGATCAAACCACAATTAAACTTGAAACCGATCCTATTTTCCTAAATGGAGGGTTATATACCCTAACGCTAGTTGTGCAAGATTGTCGAACCAATGAAAGACTTTATAGACACGATAATTTATTTACAATCAATGTTTTTTCAGAGTATTACAGTTGGAGTGATAATATATTAAAAGCTAAATGGAGTGTAAAATAAAGAGCATGAGTTTAAAAAAAACAATGGTTATAGGTTTAGGGCCTAATTATAATTACAATTCAGATGATCATAGTATTTGGACCAAGGATAACACTAAGTATGCTAGTAATCATGGAGCAAGTTTAATATCAAGAACCCTTATAGATTTTTTTCAAGCTGATTATATAGATGATTTTTCTAAGGTTGAAGACTATAAGGCTAAGTATGACCTATGTGTTATTGCTTTTGCAACTCATGTTACTACATGGAGGAATGTAACCACTTATGCCGATTTTGTTGAGAAGCTTGATATCAAAACTGTTGCTTTTTCTTTAGGTATTCAAGATTATTCAGGCGCTTCTTCTGCGGTTAATTCATTGCATCCATCTTTTGAGAGACTTTTAAAATATGTTATAAAAACTTCAGGTTTTGTTGGGGTTAGAGGCCCTTATACAGCTTCTGTATTAATAAAATCGGGTTTCAATCCAGATTCGATAATATCTTTTGGGTGTCCTACCTTGTTCAAACCTTTAAACAAAGACCTTAAAATTTATAAAAAAACTAAATTTAAGAACCCGTTAATAGTTTTTCACAGAACTATGGCTGACTTAAATAAAAATATTTTAGATGCTGAACTTCTTGGACAAGATTTTTTAGATGAAGTGGTATTTGATGATAAAGTTGATGAAAATCAGGTGGTCAAAAAAAATGAGCTTGAAAAATATAAAGAGCAATTAAATGGTCAATATACTTTAGATAAAATTAAAGAAAAAGGTGTTTTCTATTATGGGTTTGAAGAGTGGTATAAAAAAATTGGAAAACATGATTTTGTGCTGGGTGCTAGATTGCATGGATGTATTGCGGCTTTAATTCAAGGTATTCCAGCCGTAATGATTGCTAGAGATATAAGAGTAGAAGAAATAGCTAAATTTTACAAAATACCCTTTATAAAATACGCAGATGTAGGGGATTTAACCATTGAAGAAATTTATGATAAAGCAAATTTTGAGGATTTCAATGATTTATACCCTAAGCGTTACAATAACTTTTTAAAACTAATGGATGATTTAAAAATAGTAGATCATTTATCATTCAAGAGTGAGATACCAAAAGATTATATCTATACACAAGATGATCTAAGGGAAAGTGTACAAGTAGCCTTTGGGGAGTTAGCCGAAATTAACAGCAGAATTATCACATTGGAAGAATCTCTCAAAAAAAGCATCCAAAAAACAAATAATAAGATTGATAAAATAATCAATGTCCTAAAGAAAATTCCTGGAGTAAAAATCTTAAAGGGATTGATGAAATAAGATGTATAAATGATTAACGTCACCAAAACCTTTTTACCGCCGCAAGCCGAGTACCAAGCCATTCTCAAACGGGCTTGGGATTTAGATTGGATAACCAATCGGGGCGTTTTGGTAAAAGAGCTTGAAGCAAAATTAAAAACATTTTTAGGGGTTGAAAATATCCTTGCGGTGACCAATGGAACCTTGCCCTTGCAAATTGCCATTAAAGCCTTAGGCTTAACGGGAGAAGTTATTACCACACCCTTTAGTTATGTGGCGACCACCAGTAGTCTTGTATGGGAAGGCTGTACACCTGTGTTTGTGGATATTCATCCAGAGTATTTAACTATAGATGAAACCAAGATAGAAGCGGCCATTACTAAAAAGACCACTGCTATTTTGGCCACCCATGTGTTTGGGAACCCTTGTCACGTTGAAGCTATTGAAGCCCTTGCCGGTAAATACAATTTAAAGGTTATTTATGATGCTGCCCATTGTTTTGGGGTTATGTATAAAGGGGAAAGCTTATTTAACTATGGAGATGTGAGTACCTGTAGTTTCCATGCTACCAAATTGTTTCACACTGGTGAAGGTGGTGCTTTGTTCTGTAAAGGTGAAGTTTATCAAACCCTGTTTTATCACCATAATTTTGGTCATAAGGGGCAAGAAGAATTTCAAGGGTTGGGTATTAATGCCAAAATGAGCGAGTTGCAAGCCGCTATGGGTTTGGCTGTTTTACCCTACATGGATAGTATTTTAAGTGTCAGAAAATCCCAATCGCAACTATACTTTAAAATTTTAAAAGAACTAGAAGGTGTGCAATTACTTAAAATAAGAAATGGAACAGAATGGAATTCTAGCTATTTTCCAATAATTTTTGAAAATGAAGAGGTCTTATTAAAAGTTAGAGAAGAATTAAATAAAAACAATATTTTTCCAAGAAGATATTTTTTTCCTAGTTTAAATACCATCCCTTTTGTTGACACCAAACCATGTATTATTTCGGAACGCATATCAAAAGCAATACTTTGTTTACCATTATACCATGAATTAAACAACAATACTATCGTTGAAATTTGTGATAGTATCAAAAGGAGTATATGAAAGTCGGCATAATGCAACCCTATTTTTTTCCTTATATAGGATATTTTCAACTAATTAATTTAGTAGATGTATTTGTTGTATATGATGAAATTGAATATACCAAGAAAGGTTGGATCAATAGGAATAGAATTCTATCCAAAGTTAATGGGACAGATGAATTGATAACTATACCCATTAAAAAAGATTCCGATTTCTTGAATGTAAATCAACGATTTTTAGCTGATGATTTTTTAAAAATTAATGAAAAAACATTAAGAAAGATCAAAAGCAACTACAGTAAGTCACCTTTTTTTACAGATGTTTACCCGTTGTTACAGAATATTTTTTTGAATCAAGAAAAAAACTTGTTTCATTTTATATACTACTCACTAAAAGAAATCACCTCATATTTAAACATTAATACAGAATTGGTTATCTCGTCATCCTTAAATTTTGATAATGGCTTGAAAGGGGAGGAAAAAGTTATTTCAATATGTAAAAGTCTAAATGCCAGTGAGTATTTGAATCCGTCCGGAGGTACTTCTCTTTACAAAAAAGAGAACTTTTTGGCAAATAATATTAATTTAGAATTTATTAAACCAGACAATATTGTTTACAAACAATTTGGAAATGTTTTTATAGAATCTTTATCCATCATAGATGTTATGATGTTTAATGCTCCAGAAACTATATCAATAATGCTAAATAAATACAAAAAACTATAATGGCTATTGGAGGGTATTTTGAACTTGAATTAAAAAAATTTGGTGATACTTTTCATCCTAATGCCATTTTGCTTAACACTGGGAGAAACTGTCTTGAGTTTATTTTATTTCAAAACAACTATAAGAAAATTTATCTCCCTTATTACATGTGCAAAGTTCTTTTGCAGCCTATTGAACGTCTTGGCATTGCCCATGAGTTCTATCATCTTGATGAGGATTTTTACCCTGAAAAAATTATTGTTCAAGACCAAGAAGCCCTACTTTACATAAACTATTTTGGCATCATGGATGCTAATGTTCAAAAGCTATCTTTGGAATATAAGAACTTGATAGTTGATAATTCCCAATCTTACTTTTCTAAACCAATTACTAATGTTCCAACATTTTATTCTCCAAGAAAGTTTTTTGGATTGCCAGATGGAGGAATGGTTGTCACCAAGGTGATTAAAAGCTTAAATTATGATAAGGACACATCTTATAATAGGATGTTGCACTTAATAAAAAGGATTGACATTTCAGCAGAAGAAGGTTTTATTGATTTTCAAGAAAATGAAAAAGGGTTAGACCACTTGCCGTTACTACATATGTCAAATTTTACTGAAAGGCTTTTGAAAAGTATTGATTTTGCTGAGGTTTCAAAAAAGCGATTGAATAATTTTAATTTTTTACATAAAAATTTACAGAAACCTAACTTATTGAGTGGTTTTTTAGATAAGGCTTCCTATACTGTTCCGTTGATTTATCCTTTTTTGAGTGAAAAATCTGAAGCAATAAAAGAGAAACTGGTTAAAAATAGAATTTATGTAGCGACTTATTGGCCAGATTTAAGCAAAGCTCTTAATGACCATGAAAAATTATATTCAAAAAGCATTATACCTTTGCCTATAGACCAAAGGTATAATGAACGTGATATGAGTAAAATAGTTGAAATAATTTTAAGTTTTTACTAGAGTGAAAGATGATATGTATGATAATAGTAAACG
>JAGQYZ010000388.1:0-4476 GCA_020435865.1 Aequorivita sp.
CGGATTGCTGTTATTCTAAACCATTTGGAAATAAACGAACAGGGAAAGAAAAAAGTCCGTTTTGGGTGGTTGGATATGGTTGATGACATTGAAGTGACCAAAGCCCTGCTTGAAAAAGCATACGAAAAAGGTCGCGAACACAACCTAGAATATGCCGAAGGCCCCGTGGGCTTCAGCAATATGGAAAAAGCTGGAATTCTGACCCAGGGTTTTGAGGAAATGAATACGATGATCACTTGGTATCATTACCCATATTATGCCAAACATCTTGAAAAATTAGGTTTTGAAAAACAGGCAACCTGGGTTGAATACACCCTAAAAATTCCTGAAACCATTTTTGAAAAAGTCGCAAAATTTTCAAAAATCGTTCGGGAGCGATATAAACTTTCCGTGATTCGCTTTAAAGACAAAAAAGAAATTCTACCATATGTTGATGCTATGTTTGGGCTGTTAAACAAAACATACAACACCCTTCAAACCTTTGTGCCCATACAGCAATACCAAATTGATTATTACAAAAAGAAATACTTCAGCTTTATACATCCCGATTATATTTGTTGTATAAAAGATGAAACAGATAAACTCATTGCTTTTTCAATCGTAATGCCTTCTTTTTCAAAAGCATTGAAAAAAGCAAATGGAAAACTGTTCCCAATTGGTTGGAATTACATACTTCAAGCGCAGAAAAAAAACGACACCGCTGCTTTCTATTTAATAGGAATTGATCCCGAATATCAAGGCAAAGGTGTTACTGCAATTATTTTTGAGGAAATGCAACATCTCTTTAATTCCAAAGGAATACAGACTGTGGAAACCAACCCTGAACTTAAAGAGAATACTGCGGTTCAATTGCTGTGGAAAGATTATAACCCAGTGCAGCATAAGGAACGGAGTACGTTTAGGAAGGAAATCTGATTCCAGTTGACCAAACGGATGCTGAAACAACGTGCTTCCGTTTCCCGAAATCTACCATTTCATCAATAGATAATATGGATCGTCCCATTTTCCAAGCTTATGCTGTCGCGGTCCAGATCGTATAATTTTCCCGAAAAAGTTCCTACAAGTTCGGTAGCCGAATTCGTGGTGAAGTGGGAATTTAAATAAGTACCCTGCATCCCGCGAGTATAATGCTTTCCATCTTGGGAATAGATGAACCTATGCTCAATGGAATCTGGGTAATCGGTCATGGAAAAGCTGATGACTCTATTGGGTTTGTTGTCTATCCTCGCCCAAAATTCCCTCGAAACAAAAAGATCATTCTCATAAACGGATACTTGAATCGTATTAAAAATATACTGTTGACCATCAATTGTTACAGTTATATTTGACTCTTTTTCAGATTTTGAATCATCATCACTACCGCAAGCAGTTAATATTAAAATACAAAATATTAACGTTGATAGCTTAAAGAGTTTGTTCATAAGTTATTTCAGAAATTTAAAATTACATCTTCTCGCCCATCGCCTCCGCAACAGCAGCAGACAGACGTTTGTAGGTTCCATTCTCCAAACGCTCACGGATAGATGAAAAGGCTTCCAAAGTCTCTTCAATATCCTGCATAGTATGTGATGCCGTTGGAATCATTCGTAAAAGAATCAATCCTTTCGGGATTACCGGATACACAACAATAGAGCAGAAAATTCCATGGTTTTCACGAAGATCTTTTACCAAGGCCATTGCTTCCGGGATGCTTCCTTTTAAATAAACAGGTGTAACGCAGCTTTGGGTTGTTCCTATATCAAAACCTCGCTTTTTAAGTCCACCTTGCAGCGCGTTTACATTTTCCCAAAGTTTCGCCTTCAATTCTGGCATGCTGCGAAGCATATCCAAACGCTTCAATGCACCTTCCACCAAAACCATCTGCAATGATTTTGCAAACATTTGCGAACGTAGGTTGTATTTTAGATAGTTTATTATTTCTTCATCTCCAGCTATAAAAGCGCCGGTACTCGCCATAGATTTTGCAAAAGTGGCAAAATAAACGTCTATTCCGTCCTGAACACCTTGCTCCTCGCCTGCTCCGGCACCTGTTTTTCCTAGTGTTCCGAAACCGTGCGCATCATCCACAAAAAAGCGGAAGTTATATTTTTTCTTCAGTGCAATAATTTCTTTCAGTTTTCCTTGTTCGCCGCGCATTCCGAAAACGCCTTCAGAAATAAGAAGAATTCCACCGCCTGTTTTTTCGGCCATTTTTGTGGCACGTTGCAGGTTTTTCTCGATACTTTCCATATCGTTATGCTTGTAGGTAAAACGTTGCCCCAAGTGAAGACGAACCCCGTCAATTATACAAGCGTGGGCATCAACATCATAAACAATCACATCGTCTTTTGAAACGAGTGCGTCAATGGTTGAAACCATTCCTTGGTAACCAAAATTTAAAAGATACGCTGCTTCTTTATGTACAAATGCTGCAAGTTCTCTTTGAAGTTGTTCGTGCAGATCCGTGTGGCCACTCATCATTCTAGCACCCATTGGGTAAGCAGAGCCCCATTTTAAGGCGGCTTCAGCATCTACTTTCCTAACTTCCGGGTGGTTGGCGAGACCTAAGTAATCATTGATGCTCCAAGTGATTACTTCCTTTCCTTTGAATTTCATTCTGTTAGAGATTGGACCTTCCAGTTTCGGGAAAACAAAGTAGCCTTCTGCTTGTTCGGCCCATTTTCCCAAAGGACCTTTATCTTTATAAATTTTATCGAATAAATCTCTCATCAAGGTTTGTTGTTAAAAATACGCGACAAAATTAATTAAATTATTTGGGAGATATTAGATTTTGGACATTAGATTTTAGGATGGTTTTTATAGAAAAAAGAAAATCCCGAAAGCCTTTAGCAATCGGGATTTTAAATATTTCTAATTTCGTGTTTACTTCACGTATTCAATCTGATGAATTTCAGCAGTTTCAGAATCAAAGAAACCTTGCTGTTGCATCCATTCATCATTGTATATTTTACTCATATAGCGAGAACCATGATCTGGGAAGATTACAACAATATTGCTATTTTGGTCAAATTCGCCTTCTTCTTCAAGTTGTTTTAAACCTTGCATTGCTGCACCACTGGTATAACCCACAAAAAGCCCTTCTTTTTTAGCAAGCTCACGAGCAGTGTGTGCACTAC
The DNA here is from genome assembly GCA_020435865.1 of Aequorivita sp. Lineage (GTDB taxonomy): Bacteria > Bacteroidota > Bacteroidia > Flavobacteriales > Flavobacteriaceae > Aequorivita. Next base: position 3,117 of record JAGQYZ010000388.1, read on the forward strand.
TTTCGTCAGTTACTTTTTCAAACTTGTCTATAATATTGAAATCTGTAGCCGTTGGTATCAAGTTTTTTCCCAAACCTTCAATGCGGTATGGATAGATTTCATTTGCGTCAAACTCTTTGGTTTGGTGGTATTTCTGAAGCACGGAGCCGTAAGCATCAATTCCGATTATTCTAATATCTGGGTTTTTCTCTTTTAAGAAGCGAGCAGTTCCAGAGATTGTTCCCCCTGTCCCACTGCAAGCTACCAAGTGGGTAATTTTTCCCGCAGTCTGATCCCATATTTCGGGACCAGTAGTTTGGTAATGTGCATCAATGTTCAACTCATTAAAGTATTGATTGATGTATACCGAACCTTTTATTTCATTGTGAAGCTTTTTTGCAACTTCATAATAAGAACGAGGGTCATCTGCACTAACGTGGGCTGGGCAAACATAGACTTTGGCCCCCATCGTTTTTAGCATATCAATCTTATCTGCGGAAGATTTTGAACTAACCGCCAAAATACATTCATATCCTTTAATAATGCTCACCATTGCAATACTGAAACCAGTGTTTCCACTTGTGGTTTCAATAATGGTGTCGCCTGGTTTTAGAATGCCTTTTCTTTCAGCTTCTTCAATAATATAAAGAGCAATACGGTCTTTAGTAGAATGTCCTGGGTTGAACGCTTCAACTTTTGCGAAATAATTACCCTTCATATTTTGGGTAATTTTGTTAAGCTTTATCAATGGTGTGTTGCCTATAAGTTCCAACACGTTATTGTGGGCTTTCATTTCTTCTTTCATAAAGAGGGAGTTCGTTTTAAAATGACTTCAGTTTAAAACTGAAAATTTTAACCGCACAAAGGTAAGGAAATATTTTAATTACTCCTTAATTCCTTCCAAATCCAACAGAAATGCATAGTCCATTGCGACTTCTTTTAACGCTTCAAAACGCCCAGAAGCCCCGCCGTGGCCTGCATCCATATTAGTTTGCAACAAAAGAATGTTTTTGTCGGTTTTTAAATCTCTAAGTTTGGCCACCCATTTAGCAGGTTCCCAATATTGCACTTGGCTGTCGTGCAAGCCCGTTGTAACCAACATATTTGGGTAGGCTTTTGCTACTACATTATCATACGGTGAATAACTTTTCATATAATCATAATATGCTGCCTCGTTAGGGTTTCCCCATTCGTCATATTCACCTGTGGTTAATGGAATTGAATCGTCCAGCATTGTAGTAACAACATCCACAAATGGTACTGAAGCAATAACGCCATTGTATAATTCCGGCGCCATGTTGGTAATCGCTCCCATCAAAAGTCCGCCCGCAGAGCCGCCTGAAGCATAAAGATGCGCTTTGGAAGTATAGCCATGTTCAAC
>JAGQYZ010000388.1:4553-8134 GCA_020435865.1 Aequorivita sp.
CTTCCCATATATTCGCCTCCGCGAACATGAGCTATTACAAAGATGAAACCGCGGTCCAAAAGACTTAATCTTACCGATGAAAAATAAGGGTCAATCGTGGCGCCATAGGAACCGTAACCATAAATAAGCAACGGATTTTTTCCGTCCTTTTTTATTCCTTTTCTGTAAATAACAGACATCGGTATTTTTGTTCCGTCGGCAGCAGTTGCCCACAAACGCTCAGTTTCATAATTATTTTTATCAAATTTTCCTCCTAAAACCTCTGTTTCTTTCAAAACGGTCTTTTCCTTGGTTTCCATATTAAAATCGATAACCGAAGCTGGCGTGTTCAAAGAATTATAACCGTAGCGAAGAATTTTAGTGTCGAATTCTGGGTTTTGGGTAGAATAGGCTGTATAGGTTTCATTATCAAAAGGCAAATAATAATCTCCCTTATTATCCCAGCTTTTAATGCGAAGCTGAGTAAGTCCATTATTGCGTTCGCTTATCACCAAGTAATCCTTGAAAATATCTATGTCTTCCAACAAAACGTCATTTCTGTGCGGAATCATATCAACCCAATTTTCTTTGGAAGTTTTGTCTTCCGAAGTTTTCATTAGTTTAAAATTGAGCGCTTTATCTTTATTTGTAAGCACGTACCAATTGTTTCCGTAATGTGAAATACTGTATTCCAAACCTCTTTCGCGGGGTTGAAAAATTTTGAATTTACCCATTGGATTATTGGCTTCCAAAACTCTATATTCTGAAGTTAGCGTACTGTAAGAGCCTATTACGATGAATTTTTTTGACTTTGTTTTATACACATACGTACCAAAAGTGTCGTCTTCTTCCGTAAAAATAAGTTCGTCTGTAATTGGGTCTGTACCCATTGTATGGCGGTAAATCCTATCTGCGCGAAGGGTCTTATCATCTTTTCGGGTGTAAAAAAGCACCTTATTATCACTACTCCACGTCGCACTTCCTGTTGTTAAAGGAATTCTTTCTGGGTAAATTTCTCCAGTTTCAAGATTTTTAACGAAGATGTCATACTTTCTTCGGCTTAAGGTATCTACACCAAAGGAAATAAGTTTGTTATCTTCGGAAACGTTCAAACCAGTAAGATTGTAGTAAGAATGGCCTTTTGCCATTTCGTTCACATCAAAAAGAATTTCTTCCGAAGCATCTAACGAACCCTTTTTGCGCGTGTAGATTGGGTAATCCTTTCCGGTTTCATATCGAGTTATATAGTAATAACCATTCAATTTATAGGGAACCGATTGGTCATCTTCCTTGATGCGCGCCTTCATTTCTTCAAAAAGATCTTGTTTGAACTTTTTGGTGTGCGCAGTCATTTCTTCATAATATATATTCTCATCCTTCAAATAATTTATTACTTTTTCATCTTCGGGATTGTTGAGCCAGTAATAATTATCAACGCGAATATCGTCGTGGGCTTTTAATTCCTTGGCTATTTTTTCTGCTTTCGGGGGAGTGATTTCCATATTTTTATCTGAAGTATCTTGATTTTTGCAAGCAACGGCAAAAGTAAGGCAAGTGATTGAAACAATTAAACTATTTTTCATCATTGTAAGGTTGTTGAATAGCTTTACAAAGTAGTAAATTTGCAGCTAACTAAAACAAAAAAATATGTTTGGAGATTTAATGGGAATGATGGGCAAACTGAAAGAAACCCAAGAAAAAGTAGAAGCCACAAAAAAACGATTGGATACTGTGCTTATTGATGAGGCCAGCAGCGATGGGTCTTTAAAAATAACACTTACCGCAAACCGAAAAATAAAAAACATCGAGATTGATGACAGTCTTATGGAAGACAAGGAACAGTTGGAAGACTATTTAATACTTACATTAAATAAAGCTATTGAAAAAGCCACAAATATTCACGAAGCTGAAGTTGCAGCTGTTGCCAAAGAAGGAATGCCAAACATTCCAGGAATGGATATGTTTAAGTAAATGCTAAACTTATTATAAAAAGTAATTGGCGATTTTTAAAGCAGTTCCTTTTTTACGATATTTATGGCTCTATTTTTTAATAAACCTTAAACACTTAATTATGTTTGAACTTAAGAAAAGCGGTGATAAATTTCACTTTGTATTAAAAGCAGCCAACGGTCAAGTAATCCTTTCTAGCCAAATGTATGCAACAAAGGCTTCAGCTATGAACGGAATTGAATCTGTCCAAAAGAACTGTGGAAAAGACAGTAGTTTTGAAATAAAAACCGCTAAAAATGGAAAGACTCATTTCAATATTAAGGCTACCAACGGACAGATTATTGGTAGCAGCCAAATGTATGCAGCCGAAAGTGGAGCAAAAAACGGAATTGAATCCGTAAGAAAAAACGCCCCTAAAGCTTCAGTAAAAGAAATAGAATAATTTTTTTTATTTATAAAGAATCCTCGGTTCACCGGGGATTTTTTTTTCTCATACAAAACCATAAATTAATAAGTAATCAAAATGCAATTGCTAAATAATTGGCGCATCATCCTCTTGCTCTGCCTTACATTGGGCCTCGCCCCTTTCTTTCCTGAACCACACATTTGGGGCAAACTAAAATGGATTGCTGGTGGTGCCACAGGAATGCAAGCCGCAGATTGGTTCGATGTTCTGTTACACGGATTGCCTTTCCTGCTCTTGCTTAGATTATTGATACTTAAGCTTGTTGCTTCAAAAAAAAATTGAACTTTTAAAGCCATTCCTTTATAAAAATTGGCTGTGGATAATTAAGCATTGCGAAACACCCTCAATTTCGCTATTTTTGCAAATATAAAATTCATTGTAATGCAGACAGACCCAAAGACCAACGGCGAGATTTCTTTTGAAGATTTTAAAGAGACCGTGTTGAATGATTATAAAATAGCGGTTACTAGCCGTGAGTGTAGTCTATTGGGGCGTCGTGAAGTACTTACCGGAAAGGCAAAATTTGGAATTTTCGGAGACGGAAAAGAAGTGCCACAACTTGCCTGGGCAAGAGCATTCCAAAATGGTGACTGGCGCAGTGGTTACTACCGCGACCAAACCTTTATGATGGCTATAGGAAAACTGACCATTGAGCAATTTTTTGCTGGCCTTTATGCACATACAGATATTAAAGCAGATCCAATGAGCGCTGGAAGGCAAATGGGTGGCCACTTTGCAACCCACAGTTTAAATGAGGATGGCAGTTGGAAAAATCTTACCACACAAAAAAATAGCAGTGCTGATATTTCACCCACCGCAGGGCAAATGCCTCGTTTGTTAGGCTTGGCGCAAGCTTCAAAAATTTTCAGAAATGTAAACGGCATTGAAAACAAAACCAATTTCTCAATCAACGGTAATGAAGTGGCTTGGGGAACCATTGGAAACGCAAGCACCAGCGAAGGCCTTTTCTGGGAAACCATAAATGCTGCCGGCGTATTACAAGTACCAATGGTTATGAGTGTTTGGGACGATGAATATGGAATTTCAGTTCACGCAAAATACCAAACCACCAAAGAAAACATTTCAGAAATACTTAAAGGATTTCAACGCACCGAAGAAGAAAACGGTTATGAAATCATTCGCGTAAAAGGCTGGGATTACCCAGAACTTATTGAAGTTTACGGCC
>JAGQYZ010000389.1 GCA_020435865.1 Aequorivita sp.
TCAGCCAAAACTTGAATGTATTTTTCTGAATTATGGTCGTATTCGGAAAGAGGAAAAGGTTCTACCATTTTTAAAATCTGTGCCAAACAGATGCCGCCACTAGAAGGTGGTGCCATTGATATAATTTTTAAATCTTTGTATTGAAAAACAATCGGATCACGCCATTGCACTTCGTAGGCTTCCAAATCTTTTAAGGTTATAATTCCGCCTTTTTCCTTTAAAAATGAAACAAATTTTTGTCCTGTTTCCCCACTGTAAAATTCAGCAAGTCCGTTTTTGGAAATACGTTCCAAAGTGCTTGCCAATGCATTGTTCTTTAAGGTATCGCCAGTTTTTAAACTTTCGGAATAAAGAATAGTTTCACCATTTACTTTTTCAAAATAGGGTTTATATTTTTCCAGTGCATTAGCCTCATGGGCAGTAATTATATACCCTTTTTTTGCAAGTTCAATTACGGGTTTTAGGATAACTTCCATTGGTAAGCTTCCAAATTTTTCATGCGTTGCAAACATCCCAGCAACGGTTCCAGGAACGCTTACGGACATTGCTCCAATGGAACTTTTGCCTGGAATAACATTTCCGTCTTTATCAAGATACATGTTTTTTGAAGCGGCCATAGGGGCTTTTTCGCGATAGTCCAAAGAGCCGATTTCGCCATACTGGGTTCTATAAACCATAAATCCACCACCTGCAAGATTACCGGCGTTTGGATATGTTAAGGCTAAAGCCATGTTTGTTGCAATCATTGCATCAAAGGCGTTGCCGCCCATTTTAAGAATTTCTGTTCCAATTTTCGAAGCTTCGGCACGTGCGGAAACTACCATTGCACTGTCAGCGGTCACTGCTTGTTTTATTTCAACTTTTGGCTTTTCCGTTATGGTTTGCGACTTGGGTTTTTCTTTGCAGGCGAATAGCAAAAATGTAATTAAGAGCAGGGAAGTGAATTTCATAGTTCGTTTAGTTTTTGGTTGGAAAAGGCTATCAATTCATCAAAAAAAGTAGTGAATTCCGTTTCAAATTCATCATAAAATTCTTCAAGTTCTACCACGGCCAAGTTCATTTTTGAAACACCTTTAGTACGATCGTTCATCTGTGCTAAAATTTTACTGATTCCTTCAACGGTAGCATAGCTTAATAGCCAATTATCAGCAATCATATAGGGCATCATTCGTTGGATTCTGGTGGGAAGTATCGTAAAATTTTTTCGAAGTAATTCATAAAAATCCTGCACATATTCATTTAAAGGTTGGTTTGAATATTTGCTCCAGTTTTTCGCCAAAAAGTGATCGTACAATATATCCACAATCACCCCACTGTAATGACTGTAGTTTTTGTGAAGCCTTGCTGTACTTTTGTGTACGGTAGGGTGTGTGTCCGTAAAACTGTCAATGCCGCGATGCAACAAAATTCCTTTTGCAATAGAATGTGGATACTTTAAATACTTTTTTCCTTTTATTCCGTCAGCAATAAAGTTACCAATAATAACGCCTTCTTCGTTGCCAGAGAGATAGATGTGGGCTAAAAAATTCATTCAATAAATATATGTATTTTTGGGCTGTAAAAACTGAAAATTGAATAGGTTACCCAATTTGGACCCACTGCGGTTTTTCCTTGCTTCCTTCGTGTTGCTCTTTCACTTGCCGCAGCTTTCCCACAATCAGGGACTGCCATATTTTGATGAGCTTCCCATATATCATCGAGGTTTAGAGGCGGTTTATATGTTTTTTGTGCTTAGTGGTTTTTTGATAATTCGGCTTATTTATCGTTCAAAAATCCGAAAAACTTTCTCTATTAAAGACTTTTATATAAGAAGGATTTTGCGAATTTTTCCGCTGTATTATCTGGTTTTATGCTTTGGACTGCTTTTTTACAATGTACTTTTGCCGTTTTTAAATATTCCCTTTGAAATAAACTATACATGGAAAGAAGCACTGTTTTACAATATTTTCTTTCTTCCGAATGTTTTCGCAAAAATCTATGAACCCGGTGGCATACTTGAAATTCTATGGTCTATCGGGATTGAGGAACAATTCTATCTTGTGATTGCCCCTTTGTTGTTTTTCATAAATGCGAAATGGATTTTACGGGTTTTAAGCATATTATTTATTGGCTATTTCATTCTTTACTGGTCCGATATTTTTGAGGTACTCCGGAAATATACTTTTGTATTTTTCTATCTTTTTTCGGGTGGCGTAATTGCAATTTTGGAGGAAAAGAAAAAACTCGATTTTTTGAAGCGTTCCGTAGTTTTCCCCTTGAGTATTTGTATTGCAACATTGCTCTATTTTGTGACCGATTGGTTTTTATTTGAACCTCTTTGGTTTCGTGCCTTGTTTACTTGTTTGCTGTTTCCATTCTTTATCCATTCGCTTTCGTTTAATAATCGTGGGGTAGAGGTGAAGAGTAAAATTTTGAATCACTTCGGAAGTATTTCCTATGGAATCTATATGTTTCACGCCATTGTTTTAAATGCAGTTGTATTTTTGTTCCTGAAACTGGAAATGCTCCAAAACCTTAATGAAACTTTAACCATAATTTTAATTCACCTGCTTACCTTCGCAGGAACACTATTAATAGCTCATTTGTCATATACTTACTTTGAGCTTTACTTTTTAAAATTGAAAAATAAATTCAGAAAATGACACTTATAAAATCTATATCAGGTATCCGTGGAACCATAGGCGGTTTACAAGGTGAAAACCTAACACCAATTGATGCCGTAAAATATGCCGCAGCTTATGGAAGCTGGGTAAAGCAACAACGAAGCAAAGAAAATTACAGAGTTGTCGTGGGGCGTGACGCACGAATTTCTGGGGAAATGATTCAACAATTGGTAATGAATACACTTGTGGGAATGGGTATTACGGTTGTTGATTTAAACCTTTCCACAACACCCACGGTTGAGGTAGCAGTTGCTTTGGAACATGCCGATGGCGGTATTATTTTAACGGCAAGCCACAACCCAAAACAATGGAATGCCTTAAAATTATTGAATAACAAAGGCGAATTTTTAAGTGCCGAAGCTGGACAACAAATCCTTGATATTGCGGAAAACGGAAACATTGAATTTGCTGGAGTTGATAATTTGGGTGAAATCCATAAAAATGATGCTTATATCGATTTGCATATTGATGAAATCTTGGACTTACCTTTGGTAAATGTAGATGCAATAGCACGCTATAAATTTAAAGTGGTAGTTGATGCGGTAAATTCCACTGGAGGAATTGCGGTTCCTTTGCTTTTGGAAGCTTTGGGAGTGGAACCTGTAAAATTGCATTGTACACCAAATGGCGAATTTCCTCACAATCCTGAACCTTTGAAAGAGCATTTGGGCGATTTGATGGAAAGTGTTGTAAAAAACCACGCTGACTTTGGAATTGTGGTAGATCCAGATGTGGACCGACTTGCATTTGTTGATGAAAAAGGCGAAATGTTTGGCGAGGAATACACTCTTGTTGCGGTTGCAGATTATGTTTTGCAGAACACACCCGGAAATACAGTGAGCAATATGTCATCCTCCAGAGCTTTACGTGATGTAACTGAAAAGCACGGCGCAACATACACTGCAAGTGCCGTGGGTGAAGTGAACGTAGTTAAAAAAATGAAGGAAACAAACGCTGTGATAGGTGGTGAGGGCAATGGTGGCATTATTTATCCAGAACTCCATTATGGCCGCGATAGTTTGGTGGGGATTGCTTTGTTTTTGAGCTTTTTAGCTGAAAAAGCAATTACTGTGAGCGAACTTCGGAAGAAATATACTGCATATTTTATGAGCAAAAAGAAGATTGAGCTAACGCCACAATTGGATGTTGACGCAATTTTAAAAGCAATTGAAGCAAAATATGC
>JAGQYZ010000390.1 GCA_020435865.1 Aequorivita sp.
GAATTTAGCTACGAATATATTGAGCCACAAGGTTTGAACGATGAGCCAGTTAATGCTGCTATATTAACAGAATCTGATGATTTTAACTGTAATAACGCTATTACAGGAGATTTTGTAGGGGCAACACGCACAACAAATTATCCCTGTACAAACCCTGCTTATGATGATTATAAGGATTTATGGTATCGATTTACCCCAACCGAATCCGGCAGATATGCTTTTGGCGTAGAAAGTTTAACTGGTGAAGATGTAAATATGTTCATCTTTGAAGGGTCTTCGGTAGATCTACAGCCTATAAGTGCTGGTTGTAGCACGCGTTATTCTGCGCCAATTCTCAATGCAGGGGAAACTTACTTTGTATCTATTTCGAGTCCGGAACCAAACACGCAATTTTCACTTTGTGTATATATGTTCCCTGAAGTTCCAGTTAATGACGAACCAAATGGTGCCATTGCTTTAACAGAATCTACAGATGATACTTGTAATAATGGCTTGGATGGCTATACGGCTTCCTCAACTCACTCTATAGATGTAGACTGCGGAACCGATTTTGGAGATGTTTGGTACACGTTTATTCCTTCTCAAACCGCTAATTACACATTTAGAAAAACACTTACTAATGGATTAGCTGCTACTTACGTTGCGGTTTATTCCGGAACACCCGGTAATTTGACACGCATTTCAGAGGTGTGTACCACTTATTTACAGCGTGTAGATTTAACAGCGGGAGAGACCTATTATGTTTCTGTGTCAAGTTCAGACAGTTCTATTCCTACTTATTTTACTATATGTGTATATCCATCTCCACCAGCGCCAGCTAATGATGAATGCTCGGAAGGGTTTGAGTTGACAGTGGGTACTGATTTTGAAACCAGTTATATTATTGGGAACAGTACTTCTGCAACCCGAAATGTAAATGATCCATTGGTAATTTGTTCCGCTCTTGAATTTGAACAAAAAGGAAAAGACGTGTGGTACACCGTTACGGTTCCAGATTCTGGAAGATTGAAATTGGAAACCAGAACCAATAATGATCCTTATCTAGATGATACCGGGATGCAAGCCTATAGTGGAACCTGTGGAAGTTTAACAACTATATATTGTGACAATGACTCAGGAGAGGGTTTTTTCAATTATATAGAATTGGATAATCTTGAACCAGGAACCGAAATCTTAGTAAGAGTTTGGGGTTGGGCAGGTGATTATGGATATTTCAAAATTGCAGCCTATGATGATTCACCAACGTGTGCTTCTCCAACAAATATTTCCGTTGATGAAATAACAGAGACAACTGCATTATTAACTTGGACGGCACCAACAACAACTCCTAGTGGTGGTTATCAATATATTGTACAATTGGCAGGAACGGGATATCCGGGAGCTGCAACAGGAACTCCAACTTCACAAACCCAGGCGGTTTTGAATAATTTAATTCCAGCTACCGATTATGAAGTGTACGTAAAATCTATCTGTAGCACTAATGGTAGTGCTTGGGAAGGTCCAGTGTTATTTACAACTGAGGCAACTATTGGAATTACTGAACACGAGGTGGATTCATTTAAATTCTATCCAAACCCGGTAAAAGATGTTCTTAACATTTCTTGCCAAGGATTGATTAAACAAGTTACTGTTTATAACCTTGCAGGACAAAAAGTTTATAGCCAGAAACTGAATAGCAATTCAGGTGAAATAAATATGGCTCACCTTACTTCAGGTTTATATTTGGTTGAAGCCAATGTAGATTCAGAAGTTATTAGATTTAAAGTAGTAGTTAATTAATTTTTATAGTTAGTAATACAAAACCCCCTCTCAAATTTATTTAAGAGGGGGTTTTAATTTATTTGAAGGCGTTGAATTTACAATTTTGCAAGTGTAAATAATTTGACATCGCCATTTCCGCTAGTTAATTCAGAAAGTTCAATTTTGGAATTGCTTACTGAAACAATGTCCCAGTTGTGGTTAATTTCATCAAAAGGACTTGTTTCACTGATTTCCATTAGTATTTCTTCACTACTAGAAGAATTGTTGTAAGCCCAAGTACCATCTTCGGTAATCAGTTCAGTTTTTATCACAACAGTTCCGTCTTCATTAAAAGTAAATACAAACCCTTCAAAGTCTGCTGTATGGTCTGATTGGCCATCAATTAAAACAGCCACTTTCCATTCGCTCTGTGGGAGTATGGTTTGTATTTTTTCAAATTTATTTGAGTTTGCATCGCCTGCAGCATCATTGGAACTACAGGATGCAAAAGCAACTATCGTTAATACTATTAAGACTTTTTTCATCTATGTATAATATTTAAATTTTCCCCAAAGGTGAAGTATTAATGAAGAAAACCTCTTAAAATTAATATAAATAAACAAAGGCCTAACAGTGCTTTTATGAAACTGTTAAGCCTTTAATGAAATTCGGGATGTTTTTTTTAAAATAAAGTAATGTCGATAGCTTTACATTTTGTGCACACTGCCCGAATGGCTTTTGTTTGAATTTACAGAAACTGGATTTCCGTAATAATTTATATCGCCACCACTGCTAACATGGGTTTCCAGTTGCTCTTTCACGTTTACTGTTACTTCAGCGCCACTAGAGGCTTCAGCATTGCAATTGATTACTAAAAGCTCTTTCGCCTTAATTTCACTTCCGCTGGATGCATCTGCGTTTAATGAAGTGGCTTTACCGGAAACTTCCATGTCTGCACCACTGCTGGTCTTAGCAATTATGTCTTTAGCAAAAACATCTACCTTTAAATCTGCGCCACTGCTACTTTTTAGGGAGAGAAATTCACTTTTTATTACTGAATTTCCAATTACATCAGCTCCACTGCTGGCTTCAATTTTGTTCAATTCTTTATACGTTACATACACTTTTTTTGCCTTAGAGTGTCCAATATTTTCCGAAGTAGTAACGTGGAGCTTTCCATCTTCAATATCGGTTTCAATGTATTGAAGCAGGTTTTCATCAGCTTCTACTACA
>JAGQYZ010000391.1 GCA_020435865.1 Aequorivita sp.
ATATCAAAAGTGGAATCAATTTCTGTTTCAAGATCGTAGCTGGGTGTGGTTGATCCCAAAGTGAACGTTCCTGTATATTCCTTTTCCTGTGCTTGGAAGGTGTCGATTTTCTTTGTAAATTTTCCGGTGCAGATAATCAAAAGGCCTGTCGCCAAAGGATCGAGTGTGCCTGCGTGGCCGACTTTTATTTTTTTAATTTCAAAGGATTTTCGAATCAGCCAGCGCACTTTATTCACAACCTGAAATGATGTCCATTCCAAAGGTTTGTCAATCAAAATTACTTGGCCTTCTTTGTAATCTTCCGCAGTCATCAAATTACGGTAAGTTCTTGAATAAAGAAGTGAATCAACAGAACCGCGATTCCAGCTATAATTCTATAGTACCCGAATATTTTAAATCCGTGTTTGCTCAAATAATCGATGAAGGATTTTATGGCAATCAGTGCCACAATAAAGCCAACAACGTTTCCAATAATCAACAAATTCACTTGTTCTGAAGAAAGCTGAAAACCAGCGTCATAATAGTCATAACTTTTTTTCGCGGTCGCCCCAAGCATCGTTGGAATTGCCAAAAAGAATGAAAATTCAGCAGCTACGGTTCGTGAAAGTCTTTGGCTCATTCCGCCCACAATACTTGCGCCACTTCGGGAAACTCCCGGGATCATTGCAAGACATTGAAAGAAACCAATTTTTAAAGCTGTTAAGTATGAAATTTCAGTTTGCTCGCCATCGCCAAACCAATCATCAACTTTTAAAAGAATAAAGCCACCAATTATCAAAGAAATCGCAACAGTAATTGGGTTTTCCAAAAGGCTGTCAATAAAATCACTCAACAGCAATCCTAAAAATACGGCGGGCAGGAAGGCAACAAAAAGTTTGTAATAAAAATCCATGCTCTGAAAAAAACGTTTAAAGTATAAAACCACAACGCTCATAATGGTTCCGAGTTGAATTACTATGGTAAAAAGTTTGGTAAAATCATCGCCAGCAATTCCAAAAAAGGAAGAAGCGATAATCATATGTCCTGTGGAAGAAACAGGTAAAAACTCTGTTAAACCTTCAATAATTGCAAGGACAATGGCTTGTAAAGTATCCACTAATTTTCTTCTTTACTTTTGGGTTTTAACAAAATGGCATAAACTTCAATCGCAAAACCCAAAAGCACCATGGCAGGGGCTAATCGAATACGTTGCCAATCATAAATCTCGGGATTGAAAACGTTGGGGTCGTCACTTCCGCCACCAGTCATTAGTATAAAACCAAGAACGATAAATGCTACTCCAATGAGCATGAATTTGTAGTTTTTCTTTTCAAAAACAAATTCAGGTTTAAAATTTTCTTTTCGCTTTTTCTCTCCCATAACTAAAGTTTTTGTGGTTTATAGATTATTGCTTTAGAAGCTTCTATAATTAGAAACTAATAATACAAATCGTCTGTGCGTAAATTCAAAAATCGTTGTGTAGCAATAAAGGTACTAATCCAGGTTATCAAAACACCCATTAAAAATATAAATATAAAAAGGACAGCTAATAGTACAGGATCTCCTAATAACTGCAACTGTGGAAAACTTTGGTTGAGGTAATAAAGCACCATGCCCATCCCCATCATCGCCACAATAGCTCCAACAATTCCCAATCGAACACTTTTCCAAACAAAGGGTTGGCGAATAAATTTTTTGGTCGCGCCCACCATTTGCATCGTTTTTATTGTAAATC
>JAGQYZ010000392.1 GCA_020435865.1 Aequorivita sp.
GTTATTTTTTCCAAATAATTGGTTTCCCCCAGTTCAAAACGGCGCTGGACAGCGTGTGCAAAATTTTGATAGAGACTGTCCAAACTTTGATACACACGTTCCCTATTTTTCTCAAACTGAAACTGATAATATGCCGCGGCGACCAAACCTTCCGTTTTGCGTTTTTGAAGTTCAAATTGGCTGCTCTGCATTTCAAATTGACGCTGGTTTACATTTTTTTCGGCAAAATAAACCGTTGGAAAAAGAAAACCTTGCTGTACGCCAAAAACTTCCAGCGGTTCATTGTTTGGCGCTAAGTTATTCTCATCATACTCATAAAACACAGTAGTTTTATCGAAACTGAAAGCACTGCCTATTAAGGCATTTGCTTCCTCTTTCTGAAAGGAAGCGGCTTTTAATCCAGCATTGTTTTCCAAAGCCATTTGCTGTAAATGCTCTAAGGTTTTAGGCGTCTCCTGTGCCATCCCAGAAATACCAAACAGGAAGATGATAATTACCATCGGTAAAGTTTTTTGTTTAGATTTTCGGAGTTTTATTTGCTTTTTGTCTGAATCAAAAATTGAATACAACACTGGCAAGACAACTAAGGTTAAAAGGGTAGCTGTTACCAACCCGCCAATAACCACGGTTGCCAAGGGTCTTTGCACCTCCGCTCCTGCGTTTGTTGAAATGGCCATGGGCAAAAAGCCAAGCGCAGCGGCTGCGGCGGTAAGCAGGACGGCACGTAAACGATTTTTTGTGCCGTGCACGATAAGTTCCTTTTTATCCTTCATACCTTCTTTTTTGAGTTCCTTAAAATGTTCTATCAACACTATCCCGTTGAGGACAGCAATACCGAAAAGAGCGATAAAACCAACGCCTGCCGAGATGCTAAAAGGCATATCGCGAACCCATAACAACAACACGCCACCCACCGCCGCTAAAGGAATTGCCGAGTAAATCATCAAGGCTTCCATTATGGAATTAAATGCAAAATAAAGCAGGAAGAAAATCAGCAACAATGCTACAGGAACAGCAAATAGTAACCTCTTTTTTGCACTTTGAAGGTTCTCGAACTGCCCGCCATAATCAATGGTATAGCCCACGGGAAGCTTTATGTTTTCATCTATTAACCTTTGCACATCGTCCACCACGCTTTGCAGATCGCGGCTTCGAACGTTTATACCAACCACAATGCGGCGTTTGGTATCATCCCGTGATATTTTTGCTGCCCCCTTTGTATATTTTATTTCCGCGAGTTCGCGCAAGGGCACTTTTTCCCCAGAAGGGGTATCAACATACAGGTTTTGCAAATTTGAAAGGCCGCGACGGTTGTTTTCATCCAACCGCACCACAAGGTCAAATCGTTTTTCCCCTTCAAAAATACTTCCCAGGGATTTGCCCGCAAATCCCATAGCAATCATTTCGTTTAAATCTTCAATGTTAAGGCCGTATCTCGCAATTTTAGCTCTGTCAAAATTTACGTTCATCTCTGGCAGACCTACCACTTTTTCTACCGTAATATCATCGGCGCCTTCCACATTTTCAACAAGGTTTTTAATTTCATTTGCCTTTTTGTTGAGCACTTCCATATCTTCCCCAAAAATCTTGATGGCTATATCTGCCCTAACTCCCGTAATTAGCTCGTTAAAGCGCATCTCGATGGGTTGGGTAAATTCCACTTCCATTCCGGGAATTATCGCCAAAGCCTTCTTAAATTTTTGAGCCAATTCATTTTTACTAGTAGCAGAAACCCATTCGCTTTTCGGTTTAAGGGTAATGATAATATCGCTCTCCTCCATAGACATAGGGTCTGTAGGGACTTCGGCAGCACCAATACGACTTACTATCTGGTCTACTTCCGGGAAGTTTTCTATCAGGATTTTTTCAATCTGCGTTGTAATATCGATTGTGTTTTTAAGCGACGTACCCGTTTTAAGTACGGGTTGGATTACGAAATCGCCTTCGTCCAGCGTGGGCACAAATTCGCCACCCATAGTGGTAAAAAGATATATTGTTGAAGCCAGGATTAATACCGCAATACCTAAAACCAACTTTTTAGCACCCAATGCCCATCGAATGGTGGGTTCATAAAACCGATTTAGAAAAGCCATTATTCTAACAGAAATATTTCTTTTTGAAGTTTTTGTAGGTTTCAAAAACAGCGAAGCGGCTACGGGAACGTATGTAAAACACAGTACCATTGCCCCTATAAGCGCAAAACTGAACGTAAGCGCCATGGGTTTAAACATCTTGCCCTCTACCCCGCTAAGTGAAAGAATGGGGATAAAAACAATCAAAATAATCAGCTGTCCGAAGATGGCAGAATTCATCATTTTTGAAGCACTTTTTACAGTGAGTTCATCCTTTGCCAGTTGTTTTTCTTCGGAAGAAAAAGCGTTGAGTCTTGCTGCATTTTTACTTATCTGAAATGCTACAAATTCAACAATTATAACCGCTCCGTCTATAATAATCCCGAAATCGATGGCGCCAAGGCTCATCAAATTTGCATCTACGCCAAAAATGTACATCAATGAAAGGGTGAAAAGCAAAGACAATGGAATTACGGACGCAACAACCAATCCCGAACGGAGATTCCCCAATAAAAGCACCACTACAAAAATTACGATAAGCACCCCAAGAATGAGGTTTTCCGCTATGGTAAAAGTGGTTTTTCCAATGAGAACGCTACGGTCCAAAACAGGGTTGATGTAAACTCCTTCGGGCAAGGATTCAGAAATATTTGCTACGCGTTCTTTTACGGCTTCAATTACTTGGTTTGAATTGCCGTCCTTCAGCATCATTACCTGCCCGAGAATTTTTTCACCTTCCCCATTCCCCGTAATCGCTCCAAAACGAGGCGCACTCCCAAATTGGACCTTCGCAATATCCTTCACATAGATAGGAAAACCATTTTCGCTTTTTACCACGATATTTCCGATATCTCCCAAGGAAGACGCCAAACCTTCACCACGAATAAAATAGGCTTGGTTTTCCTTTTCAATATATCCACCTCCCGAAATACTGTTGTTTTTCTCCAAAGCGGTGAACACCTCTTGGGCAGTGATATTCATCGCGTTCAGTTTATTGGTATTTATCGCAACTTCATATTGTTTTAACCTCCCACCCCAAGTGTTTACCTCAACTACGCCTGGAATTCCTGAGAGTTGCCGTTTTACAATCCAATCCTGAATGGTGCGGAGTTCCGTTATTGAATAGGTATCCTTAAATTCTGGTTTTACATCTAGGATGTATTGATATATTTCGCCAAGCCCGGTGGTTATTGGTCCCATTTGTGGGGTGCCAAAACCTTCGGGTATATTCTCGGCGGCCGATTGTATCTTTTCGGCTATAAGTTGGCGCGGCAAATAGGTGCCCAGGTTTTCCTCAAAAACAATGGTAACCACCGAAAGGCCAAATTTTGAAACCGAACGAATTTCCTTTACGCCCGGCAAATTTGCCATTTCCAATTCCACGGGATAGGTAATAAATTGTTCCATGTCCTGTGTGGAAAGGTTGCGCGAAGTAGTAATTACCTGTACTTGGTTATTAGTGACATCGGGTACGGCACCGATAGATAGCTGGGTAAGCGAATACACCCCAAAGCCTATTAGCAGTAGCGTAAACAACCCGATGATGAGCTTGTTTTTGATACTGAATTGAATGATTTTTGTTAGCATAACAAATTATTGGTTTATCATTTTCAACCTGAAATTGTTGAAAAATCGAAATAATAAAAATTGATTTTTGACCGCTGTAAAAGCGGGAAATAATGACCTTAAAAAAATAGGAATACTTTTTTCCGAAAAAGGCCTATGTAGTTATGCTAACTTAGGTGGCTGAAAAATAGAGAATTTTTCAAGTGAAGAATATAAATTTTGATAGTAGTACACGTGCGGTTGCCGTGCATTTATTTCCACTTTTACAATAGAAACTTCAAAAGGAACTAATACAACATCAGTTGAAGCATGGTGGCAGGAAATATGCTGAAAAGGGAGTTCTTCGTGTTCCTGCTCTTCCTCTTTATGATTTTTTTGGTGCTCCGTTTGTAGGGATCCATAATGTTTTTCAATGAAAGTAAAGAAATCATCTCCATAGTTTTCTGAATGGTATTCAGCGTGCTGCACCAAGCGACCAAGCAGAAAAATATCCTGCATCCCAAAACCTACGCTTTGGAAAGCAACAAGGAAAGAAAACGA
>JAGQYZ010000393.1:0-5631 GCA_020435865.1 Aequorivita sp.
TGGTTTAGGCTTTCGGTCATTTCTTCTTTTTGAATTGTGGCCAAAAAACCAAGTCTTCCAGTATTTATTCCAACAATGGGAATCCCTAGATCTGCCACAAATGTTATGGCTTTCAAAATAGTTCCGTCACCGCCAATACTGAAAAAAAGGTCGAAACTAGAATCTAATTCAGTAAAAGTAGAAAACCCTGAAAAGTTTTTAGTTATGTCTTGGTTTTGATTAATGATGCCTAGAAAATCAGCTTCAATAAGCACCTCAGCCTCTTTTTTTTGAAGCGCAGCTAGCAGCATCTGAATGTATACTTCAGAATTTTCGTGATAAAACTGTCCGTAGATACCTATTTTCATCAATTATATATTCAGGTATTTATCCAAATATTTGGAACGTTCCTTCAAATCTTCCAAAAACTTATCTTCTTCGTGATGGCTAATCACGTTATAATTATACCTTCTAAAAGTCTGCACAATACTGTTTAATGCCGTGTGGCCAACTTTTAAAGTAACTTGAACAGAATCATTTTCAATTTTTGAAATGAAAACGCCAAAAATTCGCGTTCCGTTTGATTCAACAATTTGACATATTTCACTGAACGAATAATCTTGAATTCCTTTTTCTACTACAATGATCCCTCCCGTTTCATTCAAAAATGGAGTATTGTTGAAAAGGCTCATAATATCGCCCAATTCATAGTAGCCCAAATACTTGTTCTCCGGCCCTAACACAGGCATAATGTTGCTATTATTTAAGGCGAAAGCTTCTAAAATATCCAGCCAGTTTGTGTCTTCTAAAACATGGAAAGGTTCCAAAGCATATTGAAAATCACTCAATGATTTTTTATTATCAAAGCAATATGCATCATTTTCAGAAACACAACCTATATAGCTTCCATCCTTTTCAACAGGTACGTGCGAATAGGTGAGCTGATTGAAAACGGTTTGCACATCTTTTATCTTGGTTGAAATGTCAAACGGTTCAATATCGTTAATGATGTAATTCAGAGTTTCCATTGCAATTTATTTTTAACGCAAATTACTTAAAATAAAGGTTCAGTAAGCGCTGTAAGGTTTGTATTTTTGTTAATTCTAACACAAAGAAATGACAAAATTAAGCGTAAACATAAACAAAATAGCCACGTTGCGCAATGCGCGTGGTGGCAATGTGCCTGATCTATTGCAGGTTGCGAAAGATATTGAAAAATTTGGAGCACAGGGAATCACTATTCACCCAAGGCCCGACGAACGCCACATTCGGTATCAAGATGCGTATGATTTGAAATCCATTGTTTCCACAGAATATAATATTGAAGGGAACCCAATGGATGATTTTAAAAAAATGGTTTTGGAAATTAAACCTACACAAGTTACCCTTGTTCCAGATGCGGTTGATGCCATAACCTCAAATGCAGGTTGGGATACCGTAAGGCATAAGGATTATTTAAAGGAACTAATTTCTGAATTTAAGCGAAACGGAATCCGCACCTCGATTTTCGTAGATCCCACTTTAAAAATGATTGAAGGTGCCGCCGAAACGGGAACTGACAGAATTGAACTTTACACCGAAGAATTTGCAAAACAATATTCATTGGGCAACAAAGAGGCCATAAAGCCATATACAGAATGTGCAATTCTTGCCAACAAATTAAATTTGGGAATCAACGCAGGACACGATCTTTCGTTGGAGAATATTAAGTTTTTTAAGGAAAACATTCCAAATCTTTTGGAGGTGAGCATTGGGCATGCCCTTATTTGTGAGGCGCTTTATAATGGTTTGGAAAAAGTAATTGTAGGTTATTTAAAAAAACTTGTTTGATGATTTTACATTCTCAAATTTTAGGTAAGGGCAAACCATTTGTAATTCTCCACGGCTTTCTAGGAATGAGCGATAACTGGAAAACCCTTGGCAACCGATGGGCTGAAGACGGCTATGAAGTTCATCTTTTGGACCAACGCAACCACGGCCGTAGTTTCCACAGTGATGAATTTTCATATGAAGTGATGGCGGAAGATTTAAAAAACTATTGCGATGAGCAGAGTTTAAAAAAAATTATCCTTCTCGGTCATTCCATGGGTGGAAAAGTTTCCATGCAGTTTGCAGTAACCTATCCTAATATGGTTTCGAAATTGATAGTGGCTGATATTGGTCCGAAAGCCTATCCGCCGCACCATCAAGATATTTTAAAAGCACTTTCAAAGCTGGATTTCTCTAAAATAAAATCCCGCGGCGAAGCAGAAGATGTTCTTTCGGAATATATAAAAGATGAAGGCACGAAGCTTTTTCTACTGAAAAATCTATTTAGAAAAAGTAAAAACGAATTGGGCCTGCGAATAAATCTGCCCGTGCTTTCAGAAAAAATAGAAGAGGTTGGTATGGCTCTTCCAGAAGGTACTATTTTTATTGGTAAAACACTTTTTTTGGGTGGCGAAAAAAGCGGTTATATTGAGCCAATGGACGAACTTTTGATTAAAAAACATTTCCCAAATGCCAAAATTGAAACAATTTCAAATGCCGGGCATTGGCTACACGCAGAAAATCCCGATGAATTTTACGATAATGTTATGAATTTTTTATAATATTGTAAGGTTATTTCTTATGCACGCATAGTAAATGACTAACTATATAGATTCCCTACAAATTTAACTTAAAGAATAAACTGTTATGAAGAAATTATTACTACTTGCCGTTTTTGCACTCGCAAGTGCGGTTACTTATGCGGGCGGTTATCGCGTAAGTTTACAAGGCAATAAAGCCTTGGCGATGGGCCACACGGGCGTTGCTGTTATAAACAGTAGCGAACTTGTGTTTTTTAATCCAGCCGGATTGGTCTATTTGGAAGATAAATTTAATATTACAGCTGGGGTTCATGGTGTTTTTTCAAACATTGCCTATCAAGATGCCGAAACTGGCGCTAATGCGCGTACAGATAGCCCTGTAGGTACACCACTTTATTTATATGCTTCCTACAAAGCTACAGATTGGTTGGCTTTTGGTCTTGGTGTTTATACGCCTTATGGTAGTGAAGTGAAATATGAAGACGATTGGGCAGGTTCGCATTTGGTGAATAATATTGACCTAAAAGCAATCTATATTCAGCCAACCGTTTCTTTTAAAATAAATGATAAGATAAGTTTTGGTGGTGGTCCTATTTATGTAACTGGCTCGGTGAACTTTAACAGAAACTTGAACCGTACACTTACTGATCTTGACGGAAACCGATCCAATGTTACCGTTGACGCAACTGGCGTAAGCAATTGGGGTTGGGTTGCTAGCACAATGGTGAATTTAACAGAAGATCTTCATATAGGTGCTACATACCGTTCTGAAATTATCCTTGATGCTAAGGATGGCGATGCAACTTTTGAAAATATACCTAATTCTCCTTTAACACCTTTTGAAAATACTACATTTGATGCATCTTTACCATTACCAGCAGAAATGACAGTAGGTATGTCATACGATTTCTGTGAAAGTTGGACATTTGCTTTTGATTTCAATAGAACTTTTTGGGGTGTATATGAATCATTAGACATAGATTTTGCAAATCCAGATATTCCAGATTCTAAGAATGCACGTAATTACAAGAATGCCTCTATTTATCGTTTTGGCATGCAATATGAAGCTACAAAAATGTTCACATTGAGAGCTGGTTACTATTTTGACGAATCTCCAGTTCAGTCTGGCTATTTTGCACCAGAAACTCCACGTAACGATAGTAATAATTTTACTGCTGGTTTAACCGTAAACCTTGGTGAGCACTTACAGATAGATGCGTCATTCCTTTATTCTTACTTTAAGGAAGTAGATGCTTCCTATAATTATTACTTTGAAAATGGTGTTGCTGTTCCATTTAAAGGAACCTATAAAACCAACGCTTTTGTTCCAGGATTGGGGCTTACTTATAAACTATAATTGAAAAATCTAGAAAAGATGAAAAATATACTTAAATATACATTCGCACTTTTGGCTATAGGCTTTGTAAGCTGCGAACCCGAATTTGACAGCCCCGTAACCAATGATGGATTTTACAGTAGCGGAACGGCTGACCTTTCAAAATATGTTTCCGTTGGAAATTCATTGACAGCTGGATATGCTGATGGCGCTTTGTACATTACGGGCCAAAAAAACAGTTACCCAAACATTATGGCTCAACAATTTGCATTTGCGGGAGGTGGTGAATTTTACCAACCATTAGTGAATGATAATACTGGTGGTTTGTTGCTTGGAGGCACTCAAATTGCTGAAAATAGATTTGTACTTGCGGTTGATGCAAATGGAAACCCTGGTCCAGTGCGTTTGATTGGAACCCCAACTACAGATGTAACCAATCATTTACCTAGTACATATAATAATATGGGGGTTCCTGGCGCAAAAAGCTTTCACCTTGTAGCTCCTGGCTACGGAAATGTTGCTGGAGTTGCAACTGGAGCTGCAAACCCTTATTTTGCACGTTTTTCAAGTAGTGAAACTGCAACCGTAATTGGTGATGCAGTGGCTCAAAACCCTACTTTCTTCAGCCTATGGATTGGAAATAACGATATCTTGAGTTATGCAACTTCTGGAGGTTCTGGTATTGACCAAACTGGAAATTTAGACCCATCCACATACGGAAGTAATGATATTACAGACCCGAATGTGTTTGCTTCGGTTTATAGCCAACAAGTTGATGCTTTAACAGGAGGCGGAGCAAAAGGTGTTTTAATAAATATACCTGAAGTAACTTCTATTCCATATTTCACTACTGTGCCAACAAATGCAATTCCTTTGGATGCAGCTACAGCTGGGGCATTAAATGCTCAATTTGGCGCATACAATACACAAATATTGCCAGGCTTGGCAGGAATGGGTGTTATATCTCCAGAAGAAGCTGCAATGCGAATGATTAATTTTTCTGCAGGACAAAACTTTCCTATTATGACTGATGATGACCTAACAGATTTAACGGCTATCTTGCAAGGACCTCCTTTTAGTTTGCCTGAGCCTTTAGCAATGTTATTGGGGCAATTGCGCCAAGTAAAGTCTGACGATCTTATTGTTTTGACCGCTTCTTCTGTATTGGGAACTACTCCAGATCCAAACAACCCACAAGGTGTTATTGGTGTTTCAATACCACTTAGCGATCAATATGTTTTGGCTGTTTCAGAGCAAGCACGCATTACAGCTGCAAGTACAGCATATAACGCAACAATTGAAGCCCTTGCTGGTGCAAAAGGATTGGCTTATGTTGATGCAAAAGCTGCATTGTCAAGAGTAGCGAATGCTGGAATTCCTTATGATGGTGGGGTGCTTACCTCTCAGTTTGTAACTGGTGGTGCGTTCTCATTAGACGGCGTTCACCCAACACCAAGAGGATATGCTTACACTGCTAATTTGATAATTCAGGCAATTAATGACACATACAATGCTACCATCCCAATGGTGCATATTGGTAACTATGCAACAGTTACACTTCACAACAATTAATATATTTAAAATTAAGTATACAAAAAAGCCGTTCTCTTTTGAGGGCGGTTTTTTTATTATATTTACTAGAAATGTTTTCTATACAAATTTGAACATTTAAAAATCTATTATATGAAATGCCCAATAGCAAATTGCAGACCCGCCGAAAAGAAGATGAATAATTTGGGCATTCCA
>JAGQYZ010000393.1:5643-7518 GCA_020435865.1 Aequorivita sp.
TATCAAATATTTTATACAGATGAAACTTATTCTCAAATTACTTCTCACTGCTCTGGCAGTTGTGGTTTTGGCAAAAATACTTCCCGGTGTGGCCGTTGAAGGCTATGGCTCTGCAATAATTGTTGCTATTGTCATTGCCTTATTGCGTTTCCTTATTAAGCCTATTTTGGTCCTTTTAACCTTGCCGGTCACTATTATTACTTTTGGGCTTTTCTTACTTGTAATAAATGCAATAATTATTTTAATGGCAGATTACTTTGTAGGTGGTTTTGAGGTAGCTTCAATATGGTGGGCATTACTTTTCAGTATGCTGCTATCGCTTTTTCAGTCCATTCTTTTTTCACTTTTGAAGGAAGACCAATAATTGGCAGAACAACAGTTTGTAAATGTTTGTTGGGTTTTGCAAAAAACCGTACTTTTGCATCCCGAAATTCAGAAGAGAAAAAATGAACATTACAAAAACAGACATTGATAAACTGAACGCTGTGCTAACAGTGCAAGTTTCAAAAGACGATTATACAGGCAAGGTTGAAAAAGTGCTGAACGATTATCGCAAAAATGCCAATATTCCTGGTTTCCGTAAAGGACATGTGCCTATGGGAATGGTGAAAAAACAATACGGAAAAGCCGTTTTGGTGGAAGAAATAAATAAACTTTTGCAAGAGGCACTCCATAAATTCCTTACCGAAGAAAAATTGGACATTCTTGGAAACCCGCTTCCGAAGAATGAAGCAGACATAAACTGGGATGCCGATGATTACTCGTTTGAATTTGAATTGGGCCTTGCGCCAGAATTCAACGTTGATGTAAAAGGGAAGGAAGTTACCCAATACAAAATTGTAGCTGACGATGAAATGCTGAACAACCAAGTAAAGACCATCCGCAAACAATACGGAAAATTGATTTCCAAAAAAGAGGTTGCTAAAGAAGACGAAATAACCGGAACCTTTACTTCCGAAGAAAAAGAAATCAACAAAAAAACCACCTTCTCTACCGAGATTATTAAAAGGAAAAAACAATTGAGTACCTTATTGGGTGCCAAAGTGGGCGATGTGATTACCCTAAAAACAAAAGACCTTTTTAAAGACGATCACGACAACCAAAAACATTTGGGGGTTTCCCACGATGATGCCCACGGGTTGGATATTGAAGTTGTTTTCACCATTGAAGAGGTAAACACTCGCGAAATGGCAGAGTTGAACCAAGAATTGTTTGACAAATTGTTTGGTAAAGAGGTGGTCACTTCAGAAAAAGAATTGAAAGCAAAAATTAAGGAAGATGCCGAACGGCAATTTGCACAACAAGGAGATCAAAAATTGTTGAATGATGTAGTAGAAACTTTAATTGAAAATACAAAATTCGATTTGCCTTCAGACTTTCTAACCCGTTGGATTAAATCTACCGGAGAATCTAAGCTTACTGTAGAAGAAGCAAAAGCCGAATACGAAAGAAGTGAAAAAGGATTGCGTTACCAACTTATTGAAGGGAAACTTCGTGAAGAGAATAAAGCGTTGCAAATTACTTTTGATGAGTTAAAGACCTTTGCTAACGACATGATCAAGGCTCAAATGATGCAATTTGGGCAAATGAACCCCACTCAAGAAGAGGTTGAGAGTATCACAGCAAGAATTATGAGTAATGAAGACGAAGTAAAACGTTTAACAGAACAGTTGAATACCAACAAATTACTACAATTCTTTAAGGAAAATGCAAAATTGAAAACCAAGGAAGTCACCTATGAGGAATTCATTAAAGAGGCTTACGCTTAATTCAGTAAAAAAATAGGTATATTTAGGGCGTTGAATCGAGTAAGTTCAACGCTTTTTTATTTGAAAAAAACACGAATTATTTTTTATGAACTACGGAAAAGAATTT
>JAGQYZ010000394.1 GCA_020435865.1 Aequorivita sp.
GATTTTTCCATTTATCACGAACATCCTTTTGAAGATGGCTCCGGCACTCGTTTAGCAAATTTTCCAGATGGTGTTTGGGGTATTTATTTTAAACCGAATAACCAAAAAATAATTTCCTCAGTTTTGTATGAATATATTAATACAGTTGACCAAAGTGGAAATACAACAACAAGTGGTTTTGATGGTTATTTTGGAAATAATATTTACCGAAGTGGTTGGACTTACGAAAAAAATATTATTGGCGCTCCATTTATACTTTTTGATAAAAATTTGGAAATCAATGCAGACAATACGCCTTATATCAGTAGTCGGGCAAAAGTACATCATTTTGCAGTTATGGGAGCATTTAATAAATTTCAATGGAAGCTGAAAACTACTGTCGCTTCATATTTAGGAACCTACCGAAACCCATTTACACCCAAGTGGAAATATTGGTACAACTTCGGCTCTCTATCCTACAAAACTGAAAAGCTGGGGACATTTAAAGTAATAGGAGGAGTAGATTTTTCAAATGTTGCCGATACCAATGTTGGAGGAGGAATTGAATATTCTTATACTTTCTAAATTAATTTTCCTTTTCTTTTTTCTTAAAAAGAAACCCAAGTGGCAACCATATAAATAGAAACAAAAACTTACCGGTAACGATTCCAATAATGGTAATTAAAGCTGCAACAATCATTAGAAGTATGTTGAAATTGCTTTTCATTTCTCGGCGATTAAATTAACTTCAAAATTCGATTTATTCTTTTTCATCAGCGCCATAGACCAATTCAATAAAATCAATCTTTGGAAGGTCACCAAAATATTCCTTTACTTCAATGTTTTTAAGCAGTTCCGAAATATCATCTTTTTCATATCGAGCTCCTTCCAAAAGTTTTTCAAGGGCCTCAACTGGTTCTTTTCCAAAGAAATCTCCATAGATTTTAAAATCTTTGATGTGCCCTTTTTCAACAAAAATGCGAAGGTCTATTTCTCCAATGGAAAAACGTTTGCTTCGCTGAATATTGAACTTTGGGGAACGCCCATAGTTCCAGTCCCAAGTGTCATATTTCTCTTCCTTAAGTTGATGGACTGCTTTCCATTCTTCAGGTGTTAGATAATAGCTTTCAAAAGGCTCACTTTCTTCGTAAAGCCCTTCCAGTAATAACTTACGGAAAGTGTCAATTTTTATGGGCTCTTTTAAAAATTCTGAAATATTTGCTACACGACTTCGCACAGACTTATGTCCTTTGGATTCAATTTTACTCATCTTTACGTTTAGCGCATTCACAACTTCCCCCAGATCAGTATCAAACAAAAGCGTTCCGTGGCTCACCATTCGTTTTCCTGTGGAAAACTGTGCCGTACCGGAAATCTTTTTTTCTTCCACCTGAATATCGTTCCTGCCTTTCAGCTCCGCATTCAACCCTAAATTGTTCAATACTTTAATTACTGGAGCTGTAAACTTTTTAAAATTGTTAAGGCTTTTTACATCGTGATTTGTGATAAAACTGAAATTCAAATTTCCAAAATCATGATAGACCGCGCCACCGCCTGAAACCCTTCGCACCACATGAATTTTACCCTTTTCAACATATTCGTGGTTTATCTCTTCTAAAGTATTCTGGTTGCGGCCAATGATGATGGAGGGCTCATTAATGTAGAACAATAGGTAATCGTTTTCAGTACTAAAATTCCGCAATGCATATTCTTCTAAAGCAAGGTTCAATCTTGGATTTGTGTTGCCTTCGTTTTCAATAAAAATCATTTTCCTTCAGTTTTGGGCAAAGATAAATAATTGCAAAACGGAAACTGTTACTTTTAGATTGCAGATTTTTTATGGAATTAACAGTTATCTTTGACGTCTATGAGCATACTGGTTCAAATTGCCGTTTTACCTCGACAACAGGAAGATTTAGACTATATTCTTGGGCTTGCTTTAGAAAAAGAAAAGCTTCGCAGGGATGTAATAAGTGATTGGCGAATTCGAAAGCGGTCCATAGATGCACGCAGAAAACCTATCAAAATAAATCTTCAGATTGAATTGTGGTTGAAAGGCGAAAAGCGGGAAACCATCCCACCGTTTATTCCACAAAACGTCTCTGCTTCCAAAGAAATTGCAATAGTTGGTGCAGGTCCAGCTGGACTTTACGCTGCACTACGAGCATTGGAAGCAGGCTTAAAACCAATTGTTTTTGAACGGGGAAAGGATGTACGCGAACGCAGAAGAGATCTTGCGGCAATAAATAAAGACCAGATTGTAAACCCCGATAGTAACTATTGTTTTGGGGAAGGCGGCGCAGGAACCTATTCCGACGGAAAACTTTACACACGTTCAAAAAAGCGTGGCAATGTGCTAAAGGCCTTGGAATGGTTTGTCCATTTTGGTGCAGATGAAGATATTTTAGTGGATGCACATCCACATATTGGTACCAATAAACTTCCTAAAATTATCACTTCAATGCGTGAAGCAATTATTGAAAATGGTGGTGAAGTACATTTCAATTCAAAGTTGACAGATTTAAAATTGAAGGATAATTCCATTGAAGCCATTCAAATAAACAATGAAAATTGGTTGGAATTTGAAAATCTAATTCTTGCCACAGGCCATTCTGCACGGGATATCTTCTATTTACTTTATGAAAAAAACATAAAAATTGAAGCCAAATCTTTTGCGATTGGTATTCGGGTGGAACATCAACAAGAGCTTATAGATTCCATTCAATATCACGGCGAAGATGATAACCCATATCTTCCTCCAGCAAGTTACGCTTTGGTGGAACAAGTAGATGGCCTTGGTGTATATTCGTTTTGTATGTGTCCGGGAGGAATTATTGCACCTTGCGCAACGGAACAGGAAGAGGTGGTTACAAACGGTTGGAGCCCAAGCAAGCGCAACAATCCGTATGCAAATAGTGGCATTGTAGTGAGCGTTTCACCAAAAGATTTGCCCAACTATAAAGAAAAAGACCCATTTGTGTGTCTGGATTTTCAGAAAGAAGTGGAAAAGAGTTGTTGGGAAGCAGGAGGGAAGACCCAAAAAGTACCCGCGCAGCGGATGATTGATTTTGTAGAAGGGAAAGTTTCCACTGATTTTCCGAAGACATCTTACCAACCCGGAATTGTTTCAGTAGATTTGAATGAAGTGCTTCCATCGATGCTTTCAAAGCGTTTGAAGAAAGCGTTTGTAGCCTTCGGGAAAAAAATGAAGGGTTACTATACCAACCAAGCAGTGCTACATGCGCCAGAAAGCAGAACTTCTTCGCCTATAAGTATTCCCCGGAACCCAGAAACTTTGGAACATATTGAAATAAAAGGCTTGTATCCTTGTGGCGAGGGCGCAGGTTATGCGGGCGGCATTATTTCTGCAGCTATTGATGG
>JAGQYZ010000395.1 GCA_020435865.1 Aequorivita sp.
ACGAACGCCTTGAATTTTTGGGTGATGCTATGCTTGGCGCTGTAATTGCTGCTCACCTTTTTAAAAAAGTGCCTAGTGGAAATGAGGGCTATCTTACCAAAATGCGCAGTAAAGTTGTGAGCCGTGAGCATTTGAATGAGTTGGGGCGTGACCTCCAATTGGTGAGATTTTTAAAAACTACCATTCCCACGCAGCAGTTCAGTGGAAATATTTACGGAAATGTCTTTGAAGCACTTGTGGGTGCTATTTATTTGGATCGTGGATTTAAATACTGCGAAAAATTCATTCAAAAAAGGGTTATTAAACCTTATGTGGACATCAAAAAACTGGAAGGAAAAGTAATTAGTTATAAAAGTCTTTTTATTGAATGGTGTCAAAAACACAAAAAGCAATTCAATTTTGAAATATACGAAGATAATGGTAAGGATGAATTGAAACATTTCGCCGTTCGTTTAAAACTTGAGGACGAAATAATCACTAAAGCCCGCGCAACCTCAAAAAAGAAAGCCGAAGAACGTGCCGCAAAAAGGGCTTTTTACAAACTTCAAATAAAGGTTGATTCAGAAAAACCTTAAGCCAAAAGGCCGTTTATTTATTAATTGCTCCCAACATTCCAAAGTTCTTTAGTTAATACCCTAAAGTTACCTATTTTTGTGTGACAACATTTGGCAGCAAAAATAGTAGCCTCCACTACATTAAAAGATACAAATGGCCCATTACAAATTGGATATGGAAGATGAATCTGAGGAACCTTATACCCTCATCGCTGTCCATTGTGGTGAAGAAGCATATAAGGTGGCCTATTTGATGAACCAATATCTAAACACACGCTTCAAAAGAAGAAGGATTGATGTTGATTTTGCTTCAGAGGGAATGATGGTTACTTTCCCAATATTCGATTTTTTGGATGCGCTCAATTATAGCCAATTTTATCTTGTTGCCAATAAATGTAGGACCATTGAAGCAGGCCTGCAAAGTTCCGGAGGATTGTTTTCAGAAGTAGGTTCAGAAAAAGCTACAGATTATTTTCTGCTTCCAGAATTTAAAAAAGTGGATTACTTTCTGAAGATTTATTCAGACTTTGAGAATGTTACATTGCAATCTTTGGTTTCACAATTAAACAATATAGAACAGATTGTTTCAGCCTACGTGGTGGAAACAGACAATATAAAATCAAAAAACAATTTAATTTTCGACTAAAATGTCAAATCAAAAAAGAACCAAAATAGTTGCCACACTTGGCCCCGCTACCTCCACTAAAGAAATTCTTAAGCAAATGATCTTGGAAGGTGTGGACGTTTTTAGAGTGAATTTTTCACACGCTGACTATGCCACGGTCAAAAAAGCGATTGCTACTATTAGAAAGCTATCTGAGGAGTTAGATATCCATGTTGCCATACTTGGCGACCTTCAAGGACCAAAACTTCGCGTTGGCATGATGAAGGAAGAAGTTGTTGTGCAACCTGGAGATGAACTTTCATTTTGCACAGGAAACGAGTTTGAAGGCAACAAGGAGAAAGTTTACATGAACTATGACAACTTTCCAAAAGACGTTAAGCCTGGCGAACATGTTCTTTTAGACGATGGCAAACTTATTTTTGAAGTGCTTAAAACCAATAAAAAAGATGAAGTTAATGTAATGGTAATTCAAGGCGGTCCGCTGCGCTCCAAAAAAGGGGTAAACCTTCCCAATACAAACATTTCACTACCGGCCTTGACAGCAAAAGACAAAAAAGACGCAATTTTCGCAATTGAACAACAAGTAGATTGGATCGCGCTTTCTTTTGTTCGACATGCGGAAGATTTAAAGGAATTGC
>JAGQYZ010000396.1 GCA_020435865.1 Aequorivita sp.
GCTATTGCTACAGCTTTGGAAGCTAGAAAAAAATGGGCAGCAATGCCTTGGGAACAGCGGGCTGGTATTTTTCTGCGTGCCGCAGAGTTAATTGCTGGGCCGTATAGATCCAAGATTAACGCTGCAACCATGCTTGCGCAATCAAAAAACATATTTCAGGCAGAGATTGATTCAGCTTGTGAACTTATTGATTTTTTAAGGTTCAACGTTCAGTATATGACTGAGATCTATGCTGAGCAACCTGAATCTACCTCCGCAGCTTGGAACCGAATTGAATACAGACCTTTGGAAGGTTTTATATATGCCATTACCCCTTTCAATTTTACCGCTATTGCTGGGAATCTTCCCGCTAGTGCTGCTTTAATGGGTAATGTGGTTATTTGGAAACCTAGTGACAGCCAAGTATATTCTGCAAAAGTCATTTTAGATGTATTTAGAGAAGCTGGTGTTCCAGCAGGAGTAATAAATATGGTTATGGGCGATCCTGTAATGATTACTGACACCCTCCTTGCAAGCCCAGATTTCAGCGGAATACATTTTACAGGTTCAACACACGTTTTCAAGGATATTTGGCAAAAAATTGGAGCTAACATCCATAATTACAAGACGTATCCTCGCATTGTCGGTGAAACTGGCGGAAAGGATTTCATCGTCGCACACAAAACTTCAAACCCAAAACAAGTTGCAACTGCAATGGTTCGAGGAGCTTTTGAATTTCAAGGGCAAAAATGTAGTGCCGCAAGTCGTTGCTATATTTCAGATAGTATTTGGAAAGACGTTAAAAAGAATTTAATAGCTGATCTTAAATCATTGAAAATGGGCTCTCCAGAAGATATGAGCAATTTCATTACTGCTGTTATACACGAAGGCTCTTTTGATAAACTTGCAAAATATATAGATGCAGCCAAGAAAGACAAAAATGTTGAAATCATTGCTGGAGGGAACTATGACAAGAGCAAAGGTTACTTTATTGAACCTACAGTAATTGTGGTAAAAGATCCAAAATACACAACCATGTGTACTGAGCTTTTTGGACCTGTTCTTACGGTTTATGTTTATGACGACAAGAATTGGGAAGAAACCCTAAAATTGGTTGACGAAACAAGTGAATATGCGCTAACAGGAGCCGTTTTTAGTGAAGACAGATATGCGCTGGAACAAGCAGTAAAAGCACTTGAAAATGCTGCGGGTAATTTCTACATAAACGACAAACCTACGGGAGCTGTTGTGGGCCAACAACCTTTTGGTGGCGCTCGTAACAGCGGAACAAATGACAAAGCAGGAAGTAAACAAAACCTATACCGTTGGATTTCGCCAAGAATGGTGAAAGAAACCTTTGTTTCACCTACGGATTATAGATATCCTTTCATGGGATAAGTTTTAATTGAAAAAAAGCCTCGGTTTCAAATGGAAACCGAGGCTTTTTTTATTGGAAGAAATACTTTTAATTCAAAAGAAAGCTAACGTTTACAGTTGTTCTGATTTCCATTTCACCAGGTGATATGGTCTGTTGACTTCCACCACTTTCATCGGCCATCATTGTACTTTTATATAGCATTGGTTGTGGTCCAACACTATTTCGAAATTCGCTTATTAAAACAGCTTTCCCAAAAGATTGACTCAAAACACAAACACACTCTTCAGCCTTCAGTTTAGCATTTTCTACAGCTTTTTTACGGCCTTGGTCTTCTAAGTTACCTTTGTTTGAAAACGAAAACGATACACCCTCTC
>JAGQYZ010000397.1 GCA_020435865.1 Aequorivita sp.
CGGGCAGAAAGGTAATGGCAACGGCCTCTAAATAAGGAAGTTTTTCACCGTTTTTATTCCTTTCAAAATAAAGTGGGTTTTTTCTGAAAACCAGTTTTACGTTTTCTTCCCACATTTTAAACTGAAAAGGCCCCGTACCCACAGGGTTTCTTCTAAATTCATTTCCATAATATTCCACAGCTTCCTTTGGAACCACTGAACAATAACGCATAGAAAGCAATCCCAAAAATGCCGGGAAAGGTTGTTTTAACTGAATAACCAACGTGGAATCATTTTCAGCTTTATAGCTTTCCACATAATTCATTACCCAACTACCTGAAGAGGCTACTTTTTCATCAGTCAATCGATTGAAACTATAAACAAAATCTTGCGCGACAACCTTTCGGGTATAGCGAGTTGGACTGTGAAGCCCTTTTTGTGCAAATGCTTTATTTTGATGAAAGAAAACATCATTCCTTAAGAAAAATGTGTACGTGTATGTGGAATCACTGATAATCCAACTTTTGGCAATATCAGGCTTAATATTCAAAGAATCATCCAATTGCACCAATCCGTTATAAAGCTGGTTATCGGGCCAAATGGCTTGGGGATTTCTAGCAAAAGCGGGATCTAAAGTTGGGATGTTTCCGTGTTCGTTGTAGCGGAAAACGAGGTGGTCATTTTCTGATTCTTTATTATTTCCGCAGGATATCAAAAATATTGAGGTACAGCAGATTGAAATTCTTAAAATTAATTTTGTTAAAGGCTCTTGCATGTGTTTTTGGGAACCGACTTTAGTTTGTATTTTTGTGCCCTCGTTTGCCAAAAATACAATAATGAACGCATCAAAAAAAGTCGCTTTTTACACATTGGGTTGTAAACTCAACTTCAGCGAAACTTCTACAATAGCTAGAAGTTTTGAAAGTGAAGGTTTTGAACGTGTTGATTTTTCAGAAAATGCAGACATTTATGTAATAAATACCTGCAGTGTAACCGAAAATGCTGATAAGCGATTTAAAGATATTGTAAAACAAGCCCAGAAGGCAAATCCCTACGCATTTGTTGCTGCTGTTGGTTGTTATGCTCAATTGAAACCAAATGAATTGGCTGACGTTGATGGTGTTGATTTGGTGCTAGGTGCCACTGAAAAATTTAAGCTTACAGCATATATAAATGATTTGCTTTCTCGCCCCGAGCGCAGTCGAGGGGTTGGTGAAGTACATTCCTGCGAAATAGAGGAAGCTGATTTTTACGTAGGTTCCTATTCCATTGGCGATAGAACGCGGGCTTTTTTAAAAGTGCAGGACGGTTGCGATTATAAATGCACGTATTGTACAATTCCGTTGGCACGAGGCATTTCGCGAAGCGATACTTTGGAAAACGTTTTGAAGAATGCTTTTGAAATTTCGCAACAAGGGATAAAGGAAATCGTTTTGACTGGCGTAAATATTGGTGACTACGGAAAAGGAGAGTTCGGAAATAAAAAACATGAGCACACTTTTTTGGAATTGGTAAAAGCGTTGGATGAAGTGGAAGGTATTGAACGACTTCGTATTTCTTCAATAGAACCAAATCTGCTGAAAAATGAAACTATTGAATTTGTATCAAAATCACGGACTTTTGTCCCACATTTCCATATTCCTTTACAAAGTGGAAGTAACGCTATTTTGAAATTGATGCGCCGTCGCTATATGAGCGAACTTTATGCTGAAAGAGTGGCGAAAATTCGCGAAGTGATGCCACACGCTTGCATTGGCGTGGATGTAATTGTTGGTTTTCCAGGTGAAACAGACGAGCGGTTTTTGGAAACCTATCATTTTTTGAATGAATTGGATATATCTTATTTACACGTTTTTACGTATTCTGAAAGAGATAATACTCCAGCTGCCGCGATGGAAGGGGTAGTACCTAAAAAAGTGCGAAGTAAGCGGAGTAAAATGCTGCGAGGTCTTTCAGCAAAAAAAAGAAGGGCTTTTTATGAAAGTCA
>JAGQYZ010000398.1 GCA_020435865.1 Aequorivita sp.
TGCCTTTTCCATACATAGCAAACACCACAGGTTGGTATACCGCAGAATTAGGCAGACAGCCTTGGTTGGTCTATAATCTCTTACGAACTGCCGATGGTATTTCGCCAACAGTTTCATCGGGAAATACATTATTTACCTTGCTTGGTTTCATCGGGCTCTATCTATTACTAGGGCTTTTATTCCTAATGCTAGCTGGTAAAATAATTAACAAAGGACCTGAAACTTCAAAACAAATCTAACTATGGAATTATTCTGGTATATCGTTTTAATGACAATGTTGACCATCTATGTTATATTGGATGGTTATGATTTTGGTGCTGGTATCATCCATTTGTTTTTTGCAAAAGCCGAAAAGGATAAAAAGGCCATCACAAGTGCCATCGGACCGTTTTGGGATGCTAATGAAGTATGGTTAATTGCTGCAGGGGGAGTTTTGTTTTTTGCTTTCCCAACTTTATATGCAGCATCTTTCAGTGGCTTTTACTTACCGTTGATTATGATTTTATGGCTCCTCATTTTTAGGGCAATTGGTCTGGAACTACGTGGGCAGATCCATAACAAAATGTGGGAAACTATATGGGATAAAGCCTTTGGAATCGCAAGTTTGCTATTGGCGCTATTTTTTGGGATTGCCTTGGGAAATATAGTGAGAGGCGTGAATTTAGGAATGGTAACAGATGGAGTTTCCGTACACGAACCCCATTACTTCTTTTTACCATTATGGAATTCATCATTTAGCCCCCATGCGGAACATTTGGGCATTATTGATTGGTTTACTTTATTGCTCGGATTGGTAGGCGTAGTGGCATTAACCATCCACGGAGCAAACTGGATTATCTTCAAGACCAATTCAGATCTAAATCAAAAGCTTAAAAAAGTAGTTTTTAAACTGAATTTTGTAATGTTGGCTTTGGTAATAACATCTTTATTGACTTGGCATATTATTGAACCAAAACCATTTCATAATTTTATAGAACGTCCTTGGCTTTGGATTTTTCCACTTATTGCATTCACAGGACTTTTTGGTTTGTTTAAAGTAAAATCTTTCAAGAAAGATGGAATAGGCTTTTTGTTTTCTTCCTTGTTTCTGTTTGGCGGATTAACCACTACTGTGGCCTCCATATTTCCAAAGGTTTTGCCTTCAACTAATGATGTAAATCCTTCCTTAACCCTATACAATGTTGCCGCGCATGAATATGGATTGTCAGTTGGCGTGTATTGGTTTGTAATAGCCGCCATTTTAGTCGCAGTTTATATGTTTGTTCAGTATCGCATTTTTAAAGGGAAGATGGACGATGTGGGCTATGGGGAACATTAACCGCATTCTGAAATGCATTTATTATGACAGATACACTCATTGCAATTATCAGCATTTT
This sequence comes from Aequorivita sp., assembly GCA_020435865.1. GTDB lineage: Bacteria > Bacteroidota > Bacteroidia > Flavobacteriales > Flavobacteriaceae > Aequorivita. The sequence goes on from JAGQYZ010000398.1 coordinate 1,377, forward strand.
TGTCGGCATTATTGGAGCTAATGTATTTGGCGCCATTAAGAAAAAATATACAATGGGATCTACAGCAAACACCATCGCAGGAATTTTCGGCAGTATTTTCTTTATTAAAATATTTGGAAGGCTTGGTTTCGATCCTATTTCAATAATGGAATCTGGAGACGTAGATGTTGTTTTGTTTGCAATTAATATAGCGGTATCATTATTAGGCGGTGTTATCGGTTTGATTGCTGTCAAGATTATAAGAAACAGACTTGATAAAAAGCTTTAATGGAGAAGTTTTTTCTGCTGTGTAACAAAAGATACTGTACTACACTATAAATTATCACAATTTTGAGGGGTCTAATTACCTCACCTTTATATGATTAAAATCATTTTAAGGTTTTGTTCGGTGATGTAATTAGACCCTTAAAACTTCAAAAAATGTCAAAAATTGTAATATTAGGAGCTGGAATTTCAGGCCACGTAGCCGCTTCACACCTTCGCAGAAAACTGGACAAAACCCACGAAGTAGTTGTGGTTTCGCCCAACAGTAATTACCAGTGGATTCCCTCAAACATCTGGGTTGGTATTGGCCGAATGAAATCAAAAGAAATACTTTTTCCGCTTGCGCCTTTATATAAAAAGAAAGGAATTGGTTTTAAGCAGGCGAAAGTTACCTCCTTTTATCCCGAAGGCGACAGTGAAATTGAAAAGCCATTTGTAGTGGCTGAATATGTTTCCGCAGAAAAAAGAGGCGAAACCGAAAGAATAACTTACGATTACCTCATAAACGCCACAGGCCCCAAACTCAATTTTGAAGCTACTGAAGGATTGAACCCCGGAACAAACAAAGCGTATTCGGTTTGTACATATACCCACGCAGACCACGCCAATGAAGGTTTACAGGCCTTAATCGCAGAAATGAAAAAGGGCAAAGAAGCAAAAATTGTTATTGGCACAGGCCACGCAAAGGCTACCTGCCAGGGTGCTGCCTTTGAATACATTTTGAATGTGGAACAGGAACTTCGCAGACAAAAAGTGCGTGACAAAGCCAAAATAACCTGGATTTCCAACGAGTACCAACTGGGTGATTTTGGAATGGATGGCATGTTGCTAAGCTACGGGAGCAACATCATGAAATCGAACGAAATGGTCGAGATGGTTTTTGAGGACCGTGGTATTGATTGGATTCTTGGCGCAGGCGTAAATAAAATTGAAGACGGATTAGCACATTATGAAACCTTGAATGGAGAGCATAAAAATATTGAATATGATTTTGCGATGCTGATTCCATCATTCTCTGGTCACGGATTTAAGGCTTTTGATAAAAACAATCAAGATATTACCGACAAACTTTTTAAAGGGTTTATGCTTGTGGATGCAGATTATACCCCAAAACCTTATGAGGATTGGACCGTGCAGGATTGGCCCGAAACCTATCAAAACCCAAGCTATAAAAATATTTTTGC
>JAGQYZ010000399.1 GCA_020435865.1 Aequorivita sp.
GAATTAAGTCTTTTAAATATTAATATTATAGGGCAAAAGTTTCCTCAAGATTTTTTAAACTACTTATAATCAATAAATTATTTCTTCAGAGATAATATATCTCTTTAAGTTGTATAAAATGGGACAAGAATCAGATCAAGACAATGTGTGGCCTTTACCAAAGTTTTACTTTACAGTAAGTTTAGGCTCACAAGATAATACAGTTTCCTTTCAAGAAGTTTCAGGTTTGGAAACAGAAACACAACCCATAGAATACAGGCACGGAGATAGTAAGCAATTTTCTACCATAAAAATGCCAGGTATTGTAAAAACTGGAAATGTAACCCTAAAGAAAGGAATCTTTGTGAACGACATCAATTTTTGGAAATGGTACGAGGCCATAAAAATGAACACTATTAAAAGGGAGGCCGTTACTATTCAACTTTTGGATGAAAAGGGAAAACCTACTATGACTTGGATTTTGACCAATGCATGGCCAACTAAAATAACAGTAACCGATATGAAAACGGATGCTAATGAAGTTGCTGTGGAATCTTTAGAATTCAGTCACGAAGGATTAACAATTCAAAATGGTTCCTAATGGATAATTCTCCTCCCTTTGCATTTTATTTTCAACTATGCCTTATGGACACATCAGGCATGGATGAAGTAATTTTTAAAGAAATTTCTGGAATTACAATGGAAATGGGTACGGAAGAAAATACAGAATGGGGAAACAATATGTTTAAGCATCAGATACCAACTTCTGTTAAATACTCAAACCTAATATTAAAAAGAGGACTCGCATCAAAAGATTCTGATGTTGTTGTTTGGTGCATAAATACGTTTAATGGCAATGTTGATGTTCCTATAAAAACAAAAAATATAGCAGTAAAATTGTTGGATACAGATAAAAAAACTCTCAAATCATGGGTTTTTTCAAATGCCTGGCCTGTAAAGTGGGTAGTTTCAGAATTAAAATCTGAAAATAAAGATATTGCAATTGAAAGCTTGGAATTTGCTTATAGTTCTTTTCAGTAATTTTAAATAACATCCAAAATTCTTTCCAAGGCCATTCCGCGGGAAGCTTTAATCAAGATTGTCGCATTTTTTGGTAAATTGCTTTCAAGGGCTGTTTTCAATTCATCAAAAGTTTCAAATTGTTTTATATGGGCGGCATTGTTTGTTGTTTTAAAAAAATTACTTCCTACTAAAAATACACTTCCGAAAGGGTTTTCTGCTAAAAAATCAACAATGTTTTGATGTTCGGTTTCTGCTTCTTTGCCCAATTCAAACATATCGCCCAAAAACATAATTTTGTTTTCGCCATTGGCTTGTTTAAAATTTTCCAAAGCTGCCATCATGCTTGTAGGATTTGCGTTGTATGCATCCATTAAAACGTTGTTCGTTCCTTTCAACACCAATTGTGAACGATTGTTGGACGGAATATATCCTTCAATTCCAGCTTTAATTTTTTCAGGGGAAACGTTAAAATAAGCTCCAATAGCAATTGCGGCGGAAAGATTCGCAAAATTATAGGCACCCACTAAGTTACTCTGTATCTGTATTTCTTTAAATTCCAATAAAAGATAATGTGTACTGTCCAGTAATTTTATATCAAAATCACTTTGTGGTGTACCGAAAGTGATACGTTCAATTCCTTGAGAATTTGTTAATTGTTTTGGGTCGTTTGCGTTTACAAAAAGTTTTTTGTTATTTTTTTTTAGAAATTTATAGAGTTCGGTTTTACCTTGAACAACTCCTTCAATACTTCCAAAACCCTCCAAGTGTGCTTTTCCGAAGTTTGTAATGTAGCCATAATCCGGTTCAGCTATTTCGCTTAGTATTTTTATTTCACCCAAATGATTGGCACCCATTTCTACAATTCCAAGCTCTGTTTCTTTGTTCATAGCCAGTAAGGTCAATGGAACGCCTATGTGGTTATTTAAATTTCCCTGTGTGGC
>JAGQYZ010000400.1 GCA_020435865.1 Aequorivita sp.
CCTAGGATTTTTTTGTAAATCAGTGTATCGAGGATTATGTATCCACCAATAAAGGCCAAGGGAATGGACGCTATGGCAAAGGGCAGGAACAATTTCCATCGGAAATTCCCACTTCTGTAATAATGAAAGAAGGAAATTGAGGAAACAAAAATGTTCATTATCAGTGCAGACGATTTCATCATCGAAGGCGCCATAATACCAAAGATTGCCATCAATGCAAGATAACCACTCGCTCCGCCGTGACCAACAGATGAATATAGAAATGCCACTACAAAAAGGAGAATTAAAAAAAATGTAGGTTCAATACCAATGGCCATCATAATTACTAAAGTCTATACTGTTTTTTCAAAATGAAGGAAATTAACTTTACGGTAGCAAATGAACCTCAACCGTCTCGCCCGCTTGAACACTTCCCTTTTTGGCTGGTAAATATACAAGACAATCAGCCAATGCGAAAGAGCCTACATTGCTTGATTCCTGTCCCTCGAGTATCTCTACTTCTGTTTCTTTAGTTTTTCCTTTCAGAAATAGAGAGATTCCTTCTCGCTTTTCATAATTAGATGAAATACGCAGCTTTGCTGTTTTTAGGAATGCATCCTTAAATCCCTGCATAATCCGCAGTGATGGATAAACATATTCATAAAAACAACTCATTACACTTGCGGGATTACCCGGCAGCCCGAATATTAAGCAATTACTTTTCTTACCAAAAAATAAGGGTTTCCCAGGTTTTTGTGCAATTTTATAAAAAATGTTTTCTACCTCAAGTTCATGAAGACACTCGCCCACAAAATCATACTTCCCAACAGAAATCCCACCGGAAACCAAGACAATATCTGAGTTTTCAATAGGGGATGCAAGCGATTTCTTTGTGGTATTTTTAGTGTCGCCAATCGTCAAAATTTTTGTCACTTCAATAGTCATTGACGCAAGGGCAGCTATCAAGGCAAAGGAATTCGATTCGTATATTTGTCCATCTTTAAGTGGAATCCCCGGTTTTTGCAATTCGTTTCCAGTAACAATAATTGAAACCTTGGGTTTTGGGAAAACTGTTATTGAGGGAATTCCCAATCCTGCCAAAAAACCTATAGCTCCTGGATTGAGAACCGCTCCATGCTCCAAAGCAACATCCCCCTTCTTAATTTGAAACCCCTTTTTCCTTATGTTCGCACCTTTTGGTAACGGGGAGCCATCCGAAGCAATTTTTCCATTTTCTTTCAAAACCCTTTCCTGTATAATAACGGTGTCAGCTCCCTCGGGGACTTTTGCTCCAGTGAAAATCTGTACCGACTGTCCTGCAGAAATTTTTCCCTGGAATGGTTTTCCAGCTGGGGCTTCTCCAATAATTTGGATTTCTTTTTGCTCAAGAATGTCCGAATGGCAGATGGCAAAACCATCCATTGCAGATTGGTCAAATGGCGGATAATCAATAAGGGATAAAACGTCTTCTGCCAAAACCTGATTTAGTGATTTTGAGATTTCCTGTTTTATCGGGTGTAAAGAGCTTACCCTTTCAACAATTAATTTTTTCGCTTCGTCTACTGAAATCATATAAAATAAAGTTACTGAAAATTTCTGTTGATAGTAGCATTTCCAGTATCTTTTCATTTACTACTTCTTGGGAAGCACGTGTTCCCCGCCCTGCAAGGGAAGGATGCCCGAAAGATGGGTAAGTAAAACGCAACAACTATTAATAGCTAAAAAAAGTCCCACTTTGAAGGGGTTGGGGGGATTTAATCTACAACCGACAACAAACACTTCCCTTGAAAACCCAATATTTATCTATAACTTTATAGATGCGAATTCCAAAAACCAACCAGATGAAAAAAACAATTACCCTCCTATCGTTACTCCTCCTCGGAACAGCAACCATTGCCACAGCTCAGCAGCAAGGAAAAAAAGCAAGCCTTAATGAAGACGGCTCCATCTCCGTTGAAACTGTTACCCTTCCCCAAAATTATTATACCCAAGAACAAACCCAAGTATTTGACCAACTTTGGCGTTTTGGCGAGCCGGCACACCCTAACATCAAAAATAGTCGCGGTACCACTTTGGCAGATATAGACAACGATGGTGTGGACGAAATACTCTACGGAATCTGGAACACCTTGTATGCCCTAGAAGGCGACGGCACTATTCTCTGGGAAAAACCCGTAAGTGGCACCATCCTGCTCCCTCCAACTGTTGTGGATTTAGACGGCGATGGCACACTAGAGATTATTCTAAATACAGGTGGGGTCCCCAATGCTGGCCGTGTATATCTTTTAGATCCTGTGGGGAACGACCTGCCTGGTTGGCCCTTAAATTTTAACGACCATTGGATGATAAACGCCCCAGCAGCTGCAGATGTAGATGGTGATGGTGTTTTGGATATCGTAACTGGTGAACGCGTAACCAGCAATCAAGGCTTTGTACACGTCATCAAAATGGACGGCACACCCCTAAACGCCAACTGGCCTGTGGAAGTAGCTGCTACGCCCGCTTTCACTCCCTCCATAGCAGATGTTGACAACGACGGCAACAACGATGTAGTGATAGCAGCCTCAAGTGCAGGGATGTATATTTTTGACAATCAAGGAGCGGTCTTTCCCAACTTCCCAGTTTTTGACTCAAATGTGAGTTATTCTTACCAGTCACCCATACTTGCGGATTTAGATGGCGACGGTGATCTGGAAATAATAGGAAGTAACCACGGCAACGCTCCCGGTTTTTATGTTATGGAACACGACGGAAGCTATAAAGCTGGCTGGCCCATCGCTCTTAGTGGTTGGACGTATTCGCCAGCAACGGTTTTGGATTTTGACGATGACGGCACGTTTGATATCTTCATGTCAGACAGAATCACAAGCGGAACACAGGGTGTAGAACTGCCTGTTGTTTATGGTCTAGACCCCAATGGTAACAACCTTCCTAACTTTCCTATAGAAAAATATGGCGGCACCGAAGGCGTACTCTCTATTGCAGATGTGAATAATGATAATGTATTGGATATAATTTTTCCCAGCGTAATCACAGATGCTGCTGGTGAAGGGTTTATTCATGCCTATTCACTGGATGGTAGTGGTGAAATAGCTGGTTTTCCTTTAAGACCGCATGGATTCACATTTTTAAACGGTGCTGTTTTGGGCGATGTGGACAACGATGGCCTTTTGGATCTTACCGCGAACAGCTATACCCTAACCTTCGGTACTGGTGTTGATTCCACCTTCGTGAATGTTTATAACCTGAACGTACCTTATAATCCACAAACCATAAAAAGAAACGGTTACAAAGGAGATAATACCCGCGATGGTTTTGTAGAACTCGAAATTCCTATTGGAGTGGCAGAGTTTAATACAGCCTCCGTAATAAACATATTTCCAAATCCTTCAGAAGGCATATTGACATTCACAATCCCTTCTGCTTTGCAAAACGCAAAAGTGAAGATTTTCAGCATTGATGGAAAGCTGGTTTTTTCAGAAGAAAGAAATCTGGGAAAAACCACAACCTATAATCTGAAACATTTGAACAGTGGTTTGTATTTTGTAACCATTTCTGATGGTGAGCATACGTCTACTGCAAAGTGGGTAAAAAATTAATAGTAGTAGCTATTAAATAATTAAAAACCTCAAATATTGGTAACTGAAATTAATTTCTACTTTTGAGGCTTATCAATACAT
>JAGQYZ010000401.1 GCA_020435865.1 Aequorivita sp.
TAATTTAAAGATTTCCCCTTCCAACAATCAGGTAATGTATGCTTCAAGAGGACCTATATTTTACAGAACTCGTGATGCTGGAGCAACAAACTGGACACAGACAACTCTCCCAGGAGGGTTTATCAACTCTATTGCTATCAATCCAACAAATCCAGATAAGATAGCAGTAGCAACATCAAGTAGCAATCTTGTGTTTGTTTCTAATGATGGTGGAGACAATTGGACAAATTATAAATTGAACCTTCCAAATTTTAGCGCTTTGGCTGTTGTTTGGGATGATAATAATAAAAATGGACTTTATCTGGGTATGGATTATGGAATCTATTACATAGATGATACATTCACGGACTGGCAACCCTACAGCAACCTTTTGCCAAACGTAATTATAAACGAATTGGACATCAACAACACAACCAATATGCTATATGCAGGAACTTATGGAAGAGGGCTTTGGGTTTCCCCATTAGTTGATGATATTGTAGGTATTGAAGATGTAATTTCTGAAAGTACCGTGAGCATATATCCAAACCCGGCAACTTCAGAATTTACAATTGCATTGCCGAGATCAATGAAGGCAGAAGTAAGGGTTTTTGATATTACCGGAAAACTCCTTATTTATGAAGCAGAGGCGATAATTGCTGACAAGCATACTGTTAATGTTTCTTCACTTTCTTCGGGTACTTATTTTGTGCGCCTGAATACTGAAGAAGGGTCTGCAACTAAAAAACTTCTTATAAATTAAAAGTCTTTTTTAGTTTAGGAATGCTTCAGAAAAATTTCTTTTTTCTGAAGCATTTTTTTTATCTTGGCTATTCTAATCAGGCTATGGAATTTTCTTCAAAACTTCTTGAAAATGCGGTGAATGAAATGTCTCAACTCCCGGGAATTGGGAAGCGGACTGCACTGCGTTTGGTGCTTCATATGCTGAAACAACCCAAAGAACAATCACAAAAATTAGCCTCTAGTATTGTAAAAATGCGGGACGAAATAAATTTTTGTGCAAACTGTCATAACATTAGCGATTCAAGGCTTTGTGAAATATGTGCTAACCCAAATCGTGATGAACAATTAGTCTGTGTAGTAGAAGATATTCGTGATGTAATGGCAATTGAAAATACCAGCCAATACCGTGGCCATTATCACGTTTTGGGTGGAAAAATTTCTCCAATGGATGGCATTGGTCCAGGCGATTTGACCATTCCTTCACTGGTTGAAAAAGTAAAAAAGGGAAAAATCCGCGAGCTTATTTTTGCGCTCAGTTCCACAATGGAAGGTGATACGACCAACTTTTATATCTATAAACAAATTGAACCTTACAATATAACCACCACCACCATTGCACGTGGTATTTCCGTGGGCGACGAGCTAGAATATGCAGATGAGGTTACCTTGGGTAGAAGTATTTTACACCGAATTCCTTTTGAATCTTCACTAAAAAGCACATAAGTTTTGAAACTCTCCGTTGTAATCCTTAATTATAATGTACGCTATTTCTTAGAACAGTGCATTCGTTCCGTTCAAAAGGCGCTCGAAAACTGGGATGCTGAAATTATTGTGATAGACAATGATTCCAAAGACGATAGCTGCCAAATGGTCAAAACCCTTTTTCCGAACGTGATTTTGATTGAAAACAAAGAAAACGTTGGGTTCAGCAAAGCAAACAATCAAGCGGTTGCAATTGCAAAAGGCGAATATGTTTGTATTTTAAACCCTGATACTGCGGTTTCTGAAGATACATTTAGACAAGCGATTGAATATTCTGAAAGTATTGAAAACATTGGAGCTCTGGGTGTTTATTTAATGGATGGAACAGGAAATTTTCTACCGGAAAGCAAGCGTAATCTACCCACGCCAAAAGTTTCTCTATTGAAACTTACAGG